>CAYMHE010000172.1:0-1609 GCA_964390175.1 uncultured Paludibacter sp. | reverse complement strand
TTTTCAACGTTATAAAACGTTCAACCATCTCCCCCTCGTTGCAAACGAGGGGGAGTGTGATTTGTTTAGCTTTGTAATAATATAATAATGTAATAAATAAAAGCTAATTATGTAAATAATGTCGCAAATGCAACCACAATAAGTCATATATTAAAAATAATTTGGGCAAATAACATAAATTGTGTATAAAGCAATGATTTGCCTGTTGACAGTAAAAAAGCCGACTTTTTTAGTCGGCTAATCTCCTTAAATTATCAATGGCATTGCTAATGTCTTTTCCGCTGGGTTGTTGGAAAATTTCCAGGTCGAAAAAGCCCGCTGCTGATAACACATGATCGAATACATCGGCTTGTATCGATTCGTATTCAGTCCATTTTGTAGTGTTTGTAAAGCAATAAATTTCGATGGGTACACCTCTGTCTTCAATAGCTAATTGTCTTACCATTAACGTCATTTCTTTGCTTATGCGCGGATGGTTTTTAAGGTAATTTTCCACATAATGTCTGAAAACCCCGATATTTGTCATTCGTCGTCCGTTAATCAAAATAGAGGTGTCGATGTTATTGTTGGCATTATATTCTTCAATTTCCTTCTGACGTTTGTTGATATATTCAGTCAGCAGATTGAATTTTTTATAACGTTCGCGTGTGTCAGGGTCGACAAACCGAATGGATTGAGCGTTGATGTAAATGGCTCTTTTAATGCGCCTTCCACCGCTTTCAACCATTCCGCGCCAGTTTTTGAAACTATCTGAAATAAAATAATAAGTTGGAATGGTGGTAATGGTGCGGTCGAAATTCTGCACCTTTACAGTGTTCAGATTTATGGCCAATACATCGCCGTCGGCATTAAACTTTGGCATTTCAATCCAGTCGCCCACACGCACCATGTCGTTCGACGAGATTTGCACGCTTGCCACCAATCCCAAAATGGTATCTTTAAAAATCAGTAATAAAATAGCGGTCATTGCCCCGAATGCACTCAGAAAATACAAAGGCGATTTTGCCAGCAAAATGGAAAGTATGAGAATGCCGGTAGCCAGATATAAAATGATGCGAATAAGCTGAAAATAACTGGTGATAGGCTTCTCGCGGAATGCTGCTGTTTTCGACAGACTGAATTCGATGACTTTCAGAAACGAAAGTATCAGTATTAAACCCACAATGACCAAATAGGAGTCGGTAAGTTTATATATGAAAGGCAAAAAGCCAGAATGATCAGAAAAAACAACCGGAGCAGCCACTTTTACAATTACTGCGGGTATAATATGAGCCAGTCCGTTGAAGGTGTGCTGATCGGCCAGAATGTCGTCCCATTTTACGGGAGTGTGTCGGATGATTTTGTAAATATAGTTGATAACCACCTTTTTGGTAATCCAAAAGGCCAGAAACGACAACAAAATCAGAATGACTAACAGTATCAGCAATCGCAGATGAATAATGATCTCGTGCGACACGCCCCAGTTGTTGAGCAGGCTGTCGATCATATTTTTAATATATTGCATCATGGTTTTTCAGGGATCTGTATTTATATTCTTTTTCGTTGCAAAAGTAACGAAAATTTTCCACTCATGCCGATTGGTCGGTGAAACCTGAATTATTCCAATTCC
>CAYMHE010000171.1:0-1764 GCA_964390175.1 uncultured Paludibacter sp. | reverse complement strand
TTGCCAAATTATTGTTTTACGCAGCAAGGTTGAGAAATATTGCATCTGATTGTTTAGCCTGAAAATAAAAAATGATGATAAGTTGAAATGCCTGAAACAAAAACAGCAGATAAGTATAGCGAACTTATCTGCTGTTTGGATATTGGAGAATGATTTTTATGAAAATAGTTTTTCAATTCTATCGGCATAATGAGCTTCAAGTACCTTGCGTTTTATTTTGAGCGTAGGAGAGAGGAAACCAGCAGGCTGAGTCCATTCCTCTGGAACTATCTGATAGCGTTTTACCTGCTCAAAGTCACCAAAAAACTGGTTATACTTTTTTACTTCTTCCTGAAAGCGTTTTATTACAACCGGATTCTCAATCATTTCGGCATTTGATGCATGAGGAATTTTATGAATTGCACACCATGACTTTAAATAAACAAAGTCGGGAGAGATAAGGGCTGCTGCAAATTGTTTGTTTTCGCCCAACACAATCATATTTTCGATCAGCGGCGATTCTGTGAATTTCGACTCGATAGCCTGCGGATTCACATATTTGCCAAACGAAGTTTTGAATATGTTTTTTAACCTTCCGGTAATAATGAGTTGCTTCTCAGGAGTGAATTTTCCGGTATCTCCTGTGTGAAGCCAGCCATCTGCATCGATCACCTGCTTTGTAAGTTCGGGGTCTTTGTAGTATCCCATCATAACATTATGGCCTCGGCACATAATCTCGTCATTTTCTCCAAGCTTTATTTCGATGCCGGGAAGAGCAGGTCCTACTGTTCCGAATTTACGACCATTTTTACCGCGTTGGCTAACAGCCATTACGGGCGATGTTTCACTGAGTCCATATCCTTCGAAAACAGGCATGCCAATAGCAGAGAAAAACGAAGCGATATGAGGCTGTATGGCCGATCCGCCCGATACAACGATGTCGAAGTTGCCACCAATGGCTTCGCGCCATTTGGAGTAAATAAGTTTATCTGCTAGTTTGAATTTGGTTTTGTACCAGCTGCTGAGCCCTTCGAGTTGGTATTTGGTCGCAAGGTTGAAAGCCCAATAGTAAAGTGTGCGTTTAAAGAAAGGAAGTTTCTTGCCCGAAAGGTATAATTTGTCGTATATTTTTTCGAGCAGTCGGGGCACGCAGGTCATCATTGTGGGATTTATTTCCTTGATGTTTTCAGCTATTGTTCCGAGGCTTTCGGCGTAATATACCGACATGCCTAAATGCTGGTAAAGGTACACCAGTACGCGCTCATAGGCATGGCAAAGCGGTAGAAAACTCAGGGCCTTGTTGCTCCATTTGGCAGGAGTCATTTCAAGGTTTTTGAGTTGATTCACAATGTTGTTGTGTGAAAGCATTACTCCCTTCTGAACCCCGGTAGTACCCGAAGTGTAGATGATGGTAGCCATATCTTCGGGTTTAATTTTTTCCTTTATGTCTTTGAGTCGTTCTGGAGCCGGGTTTTGTTTTCCCAGTTCAATCAGCATATCAAGGTACTTATATTCGGAGCCTAAATCGTCGAAAGTGTAAATTTCTTCCATCGTTTTCAATTCCGGCAATATGGGCTTAAGTTTGTTCCGCAGTTCTTTGCCTTCGATGAAAATCATTTTCATTTCGGCGTGATTCAGGATGTATTTGTAATCTTCCTGACTGATGGTGGGGTAAATAGGGATCGATATGGCGCCGATTTGCATAATTGCAAAGTCGATCATGTTCCATTCCGGTCTGTTTCCGCTTACAATTCCTACTTTATCTCCCGGTTGTATTCCGGCTTT
>CAYMHE010000170.1:0-1875 GCA_964390175.1 uncultured Paludibacter sp. | reverse complement strand
GAGAACCAACGGTCAGCGCAGCTAAAGGGTTAGGGATAGAGGTCTATTATGTTGAAATTAATCTATTGAAATCAGCTTAACAAACATATCAACAATTATTATCATATGCTTAATTGTTGCGCTGTTTTCGCTGACGATTTTATCAGTTGTTCAGCCATTTGGCCACTGCTATTGCAGCATTTTCTCCATCGATGGCCGACGAAGTGATACCGCCTGAGTAACCTGAACCTTCGCCCGCAGGGAAAAGTCCTGCAATGTCGGGGTGCTGTCCGGTTTCGGGGTTGCGCGGGATGCGGACTGCTGACGAAGAGCGGGTTTCCACGCCCACCACTACTGCATCGTTGGTGAGGTAACCGTTCATTTTCCGGTCGAATTTCTTAAATCCTTCGCTCAGTCGCTTGGAAATAAATTCGGGCAGCCAGAAATGCAGGGGCGAAGAAATCAAGCCCGGTAAATAAGAACATTCGGGCAGATCGGCCGATACGCGTCCTTTTACAAAGTCAACCATTCGTTGTGCCGGGGCTGTTTGTCCCTGTCCTCCGTTGTTCAGAAAAGCCAAATGTTCGATGTGCTGCTGGAACTTTAAACCGGCCAGTACGCCGTATTCTTTGAATTCTTCGGGTATGTCTTCTGGTTTTATTTCGACTACAATTCCTGAATTGGCAAAAGGCGAATTTCGTTTTGATGCTGACATTCCGTTCACAACAATTTCGGTGGCGGTTGTTCCGGCCGGAACAATACGACCTCCCGGACACATACAAAACGAATAAACGCCGCGGTTGTCCACCTGATCCACCAGGCTGTAACTTGCAGCAGGCAAATACTCATTGCGTTCCTTGCTGTGGTATTGAATGCTGTCGATCAGGGCCTGAGGATGTTCCACCCTCACACCCATGGCAAAGCCTTTGGGTTCGAGTTTTATGTTTTGTCGGTAAAGCATTCCGTAAATATCGTGCGCCGAATGTCCGGTAGCTAAAATTAAAGCCTTGGCGTTGTAAATCTCGCCGCTTTCGGTTTTGCAACCTTTCAGCTCATTGTTTTCAATGAACAATTCGGTGAGCTTTTGTCCGAAATGAATTTCGCCTCCGCTGTTGATAATTGTGTTGCTCATATTCTCCACCACCAAAGGCAGTTTGTCGGAGCCAATGTGGGGATGGGCTTCGTAAAGAATTTCTTCGGCAGCGCCATGAAAATGAAAAAGCTCGTAAATGCGTTGCAGGTTGCCTTTTTTCTTCGATCGCGAATACAATTTACCATCCGAGAATGTGCCTGCGCCTCCTTCGCCAAAGCAATAGTTCGATTCGGGATTAAAAGCTTTCTTAAGATTCAGTTTGGCGATGTCGTGAACACGTTCCTTCGCTTTTTTTCCCCGTTCGAGCAAAATAGGTTTAAAGCCCGATTCGATCAGTTTCAGAGCCGCAAAAAGTCCTGCCGGCCCTCCGCCGATAATAAGCACAGGTGTTTTGTCGCCTACAAAAGGAAAATCAAAGTGAATCGATGTATTTTCGGGCGCTGGCTCATCAACGTAAACTTCGAGGGTAACGTTTATTTTCACCTGAAACGAACGGGCATCGATCGACTTTTTTAAAGTACGGATGCGGGTGATGCGTTGAGGTGAAACTTCAAGTTGATCGGCCACTTGCTTGAGCAGTAATTCTTGCTTTTCGGCCTGTTCGGGGAGTAGTATAAGTTGGAGTTGAGTTTGCATTTGTTTCAATATTAATAATCATACAAAGATAAGCAAAAATACGGCTTTTCTTTTAAATACACTTAAATATGACCGTAAGTATGCCAATAAGTCTACAGTCCCCGGTCTACGGTCTACAGACTTTAGACAAAAGAACAAAGAGCAAAGACAGTGAGAATGTGACAATG
>CAYMHE010000169.1:0-1886 GCA_964390175.1 uncultured Paludibacter sp. | reverse complement strand
ACACCAAATAGCCTATTTACAACAACTTACCTTTTTCCTGAATTACTAATTTCAAGATTAACCGCCTCGGTTAAACATTCACTGGCCTGTTTTTTTAAGTCGATCAGAAGTGCTTCGGATGTAAGAATACGATCTGAAAGTTTATTTTTTGCTTCCTCAGTTTCTTCAAGTTCAAAGCTCTCTCTCCAGGTCGATAGATCGGTTTTCACCTTCTCAATATCTGCATTTAGCTTTATCCATTCATTTATTTTAGCACGTGCCTGAAGATGAACAAACTGTTCGGGCTTGGTATAAATCGTTGAATCGTTAATAACAACCGAGAAACCAGACTGTTGTTCGGTCTGCTGCTGAAATACTTTTTGCTCGGTTTTTACTGTTTTTTTTGCTTTCCGGATCAATTTCAACTGCGCCTTCATTCGTACACTATCCGTATTTTCGGAACGGAATAATATTTTCACATCGTTAGGTACAAATTTATAAATCATAACTTTATCGGCAGGTTGATTTCTGTCGGTAGCAAACCACCCCGTTTTTTGCAGTTCATCCATTACCATCATATAATCATTGGCCGGCGAATTAAAAGGCATACCTATATTTTCGGGCATCAAAAAGCTCTGAGTTCCGGGAGCATATCTTGTAATAAATAAGTCATAACCACCAATGGAGTTTTCGCCATCCGAAGCAAAATACATCGTGATCCCATCGGGCATCAAAAACGGATAGTTCTCATTGGCCGCTGTGTTTATATTTTTCGAAATGGAAGCTGGCGCCGACCACCCATCCAGCAATTTGAACGAAGAGTAAATGTCCATATTCCCACGTGTCGAATCAGAATAACAAAGCCTGTCGCCACGCTGGGTTGTATATGTTACTTTGTCCTGAGCTTGGTTTTTACGGAGCAGTAAACGTTGTTGTGTGAGCGTTCCCAGCTCCTTACTGAATTTGTAATAACGTAGAAAATCAGTTTTATTCACCACCTGACTGTCCACAATAGCAATGTCCTCGACTCTGTTCAACAACCTGGCAGCTAATTCCGATTTTTTAAGTTTTAAATTTAACTCCTCAAGCCTTTCGTCGGTAGAAGTTAAAGTTGCTATAAAAGTTTGGTAAGCACTCACCGACAAATCGAAACGATAGGTATGAAAATAGGCCTCGCCAAGGTACAAATCTTTCAAAGTATAGCGATTTCCGGAACGTTCGAAATACTTAACAGCATCCTCGTATTGGTTGAGCTCATAACAACAACGAGCCAACCGATAATTATTCAGTGCATCATTGGGCTTCTTCTTCAACAATGCCTCATACATTGTTTTAGCCTTTACATATTGTTTGCTATTGAACAGATATTCAGCTTCAGAAGCTGACTGTGCCATTATTACCTGACAAAAAAACAAAAGGGTATATATAACTAACTTTCTCATCTTTTTCTATAAATCATCACTTAAAAAAACAACAAATAAACATACAAAAGTAGCTTGTTTTAGCGTTTACTTAACCATCTTTTTACAATATTCTTCACATTCTGACTCACCAACTCCAATAACCATTCCAAACGATGATCGGTCCAGCGTTGCGGATGGGTGGTTATCATCATGCGCGGTGGCAATGTACCTGCCTGTGCTGCACGAATAATGTCGGCAGTACTGTGATAGCTTTGTGTAAACGACGATTTCACTTTATCGCGCACACTGTATTTATCCCCGTCCCAGCAACGCCCGGTATCGGTCAGATAAAACACATCCTCAAAATCCACATCGAAATACGGTTCACCAATCACCCCAAAATCGCGATAATTATACTGTTTCCACAAGTCGCGGTTATCGTATCGCGAAGCCGGACTGCCATGCATACAAACGGTGCGGACAGGATAAAATTGCCGGAAATGG
>CAYMHE010000168.1:0-2280 GCA_964390175.1 uncultured Paludibacter sp. | reverse complement strand
AGTTATTTCCCGAATTGGTATTATATTTGTAAAATCTAAACGAATCCACAAAAACTCATCTGTATGAAAAAGATACTTTTCATTTCTTTAATAACACTTATTATCGTTTCGGGCATGCTGCTGGCTCAGGTAAACAATAAAATCACAATAGATAATCGTTGGAAAACGGTTGAAGAACTGGCTGAAAAACAATTGCCTGAATCAGCGCTCAAAGAAGTGAACGAAATACTTGCGCAGGCTCAGAAAGAAAAAAACAGCGGACAAATTATCAAAGCGATGCTGTACAAAATGCGTTTTACACTGGACAAAGCACCTGAAAAAGCGCCTGAGCTTATTCATGAATTTGAAATGTTTGCCGAAAAAAGTACCGACCTCATGGAAAAAGCTTTGTTGTACTCGATGACGGCCGAATTGTATGCCCGGCACTACCAAAACAACAGCTGGACCATTAACCGTCGTACTCAAATCGCCGGTTTTGTGCCTAATGAGATAAAGGAATGGTCGAAAAATATCTATTTTGATAAAATTAGCGCTTTGCTGGATCGCTCGCTCGAAAATATAGAAGTGTTGCAAAAAACCGATGTGCTTCAATTCGATGTGCTGATCGAAAAAGGTGAAGATAGCCGCACGCTACAACCAACGCTCTTCGATTTTCTGGCTCATCGGAAAATTGAGATGTTGACCGGAATTACTGAAGCTATCGATCTGAAAAATCCTTTACATTCGGATCGTTATTTTGTTCCGTTCACTGATTTTGTTGCGTTGAGGTTAGATACAATATATAGTGTGTCCATCGAAAATCAGGTGTTGAAAACTTATCAGCAACTGATTGCTTTTCATATGAAAGATAAAAATGAGGCAGCTTTGCTTGATGTGGATTTATCCAGATTGGAATATGTAAAAGATGTTTCGGGTGAGACAGAAGCTTATCTGAATGCCCTTGAGGTATTGGAAAATAAATATGCTAAAAATGAGATTGTTGTAGAAGTGTTGTCGGAAAAAGCAAACTATTATTTGCAAAAAAGTTACGAGTCGGGCGAAAACGGAATTTTCAGAAAAAAAGCTTACGATGTTTGCACTGATGGCATCAAGCGTTTCCCTAAATACAAACGCATCGATTTACTGAAGAACCTTCAAAAAAATATTACACAAAAAAGCCTGAGTGTGAGTCATAACGAAGTAGTCAAACCGGCTTCGAATCTTTCTATCAATATCAATTCCGCCAATATCAATACGCTTCAAATCAATATTTATCGCATCAATGCTACGGCTTTGGAGTATTTTACTTTTAAACAAAATAACCGGAGAGAAAATGAAGCCTTTTCAAAACGCAGTCTGCTCGAAAGTCGTGAATTAACACTAAAAATAGATCCGAATTTTGGCGTAACCGATACGGTTTACAAAATAAAATCAGGCGATTATGGTATTTACGAAGTGAGTATCAATGTAAAAGGTGAGACGGACAAAGATAAAATATCGAACACGGTTTTCGTTGTTTCCGATTTTGGTTTTATGCAGCGTTCGAATACTCCGAATTTACAACATCTTTATGTGCTCGACCGCCAAAGCGGAATATCGCAGGCGGGTGTTCAGGTCAGTACTTATGAGGCAAAATGGACGGGCAACGACTATAAATTTGAATTAAAAAAACAAATCAAGTCAGACAAAGAAGGTCTGTGTAAAATACCTTTTGCAGCCGATTATGCTGTGCATCAGTTTTTTTTCGAACGAGGCAAAGATAAATACTTTTCAACGTCAAGCTATGTGAGTTTTTTCAATCGGGTTTCTTCAGACAAAGATAAAGTTCAACTCAGATTACTGACCGATCGCTCGTTGTATCGCCCGGGACAAACTGTATATTTTAAAGGAATCGCTTACTATGCCAGTAAAAACCGTAATGAAGTAGCTCCATCAGCATCGTACGAGGTTGTTCTTTACGATGCAAATCATCAAAAGATAAGTTCAAAGTCGTTTAAAACCAATGAACTTGGTTCGTTTGCAGGTGAGTTTGTATTGCCCGAAGGAGGATTGAATGGTGCGTACAGAATTGAATCCAAAGGTTTTTCGCAAACTATTTATGTGGAAGAATACAAACGTCCGACCTTTGAAGTGAAGATTGAAAAACCGAAGGCTGAAATCCGTTTCGGCGACAAAGTAACTCTCACCGGCAATGTGAAAGCTTATGCCGGATACAATGTGCCCGATGCAGAAGTAAAATATACAGTGACACGCGTAACCCACCGCTATTGTTGGTGGTGGAACGAACCATCGACAGTGGTG
>CAYMHE010000167.1:0-2310 GCA_964390175.1 uncultured Paludibacter sp. | reverse complement strand
TTTTGTGGAGCTGGAGGGAGTCGAACCCTCGTCCAAACAAGGAAATAATAAGCTTTCTACATGTTTATCTTCGCTTAGGTTTTCGAGCGTAGGCAAGACCGAAGCCACCAACCTGCACCTTATCCTTTTTATTTCATCGTGCCTCCAAGGCTAAGCACGACTATCTTCGATTTATCCGCATCTCCTGATCATTGGCCTCGAAGCGACGGCCGCCGGGAAATGTCTCGTTCTGGTACCTAGTACCTGAATTAAGCTAATCTACTATGATTCGATTAAGCAGCAAGAGCGTAGTTATTTTCGCCAGTTATAGTTTTGAGACCCGAGATTTACGAGCCGTTTTCTCAATGCTCGACATGCTTACATATCAGTTCTACCTGCTGTCAAAACCAAACAGCCCCTAAACCCAACATCAAATTAACAACAAATCGTTCAAAACAGTCATCAATTATTTGGTGGTTTATTTTGCTGCAAAGATACAACTTATTTCTCACTCAACTATATTGTTCAAAAAAATCAAATGAAACCTGTGTATATTTTACATATTCAACACATTCTTAAAATCATCTGTGACTTTGAATATTGTATGTCGCAGCAAAGCTTATCAGCGTTCCGGGCTTATTATCCGGCTAAAAAACTTACCTTTGCTCATCAATTCAACATACCTACTTATGCAAATATACCTTGCTCCACTTCAGGGCCTTACTGATAGAATTTTCCGTGAAGCATTTAGCAAAAATATAGGGCTATTCGACAAAACCTTCTCCCCGTTTATTCTTGTACAAAATGAAAATTTTTACCGACCAACACAATGCAACGATATTCTTGCCACACACAACCTGTTTCAGCAACCTGTACCTCAGTTTTTGGGCAACGATGCCGCCTCTTTTCAAAAATTCGAAGAACTTTGTACTGAAAACGGATACAATGAAGTGAATATCAACATGGGATGTCCGTATCCAATGGTCACAGGAAAGAAAATGGGCGCAGGTTTACTTGCACACCCTGATCTCATTAGCAAGTTACTCGAAGGTATTTTTTCCGGGACAAAGCTTCGCGTTTCGGTTAAATGCAGGTTAGGAATGGAAAACACAAATGATTTTCCTGAGATTATTGCTATTTTGAATCAATTTCCTCTCGAAGAAGTAATTATTCATCCGCGCATTGGAAAACAGCAATATAAAGGTGAAGCTGATATGAAAGCCTTTGCTCAATTTTTACCTTTAGTAAAACATTCGGTTTGCTACAACGGCGATATTCTGACTCCCGAAGATGTGAACCAGCTCGTACAACTTAGTCCTCAGATAGATAAAATAATGATTGGCAGAGGATTATTGAGGAATCCATTTTTACTGAGCGAAATCCGGGGAGAAAAACTGACCCGGGAAGAAAAAGTGAAAATGCTCCGAAACTTTCACCTTTCGATGATTGAAAATTGCGGAAAGAAATACTCAGGAGATCAGCATTTTCTCAGACACATGGTAGAACTTTGGGAATATCAGAGTTTGGCATTTGAAGATGGACACAAGATATTCAAAGCGGTAAAAAAATGTAAAACGCAGTCGCAGTACAGCGAAATTATTTTTGCGGCCATCAATAACTATAAGTAAGTACGACTGAAGTATTTTCTTTGCAAAAACGTATTCTCAGGCACGAAATGTTGTGCTTGAAACAGAGTTGAAAAAATCAGATAATTTCTTTAATTCGGGTGATAATTTCTTCGTCCGTTCCACTAACAATTCTTTGTGCTTTTGCATAAAAAGGTGACCGAACGCTAAGTCCCTGTTCGATGAATAAGCGCAATTCCTCACCTTTCCTATCGCCAAGCAGCGGACGTTTTCCAATGCGCGATGATGCAAGCCGAACAGCCAGTTGTTCCGGCGTAAGCTGAAGATAAATTGTCAGGCCGCGTTCGTTCATATATTCCATATTATCAAAAAAACAAGGAACACCACCACCGGTAGAAATTACTGTTTTTTCAAATTCGGCAACCTCGTGCAGACAGTCGCGTTCAATCAACCGGAATTGAGCTTCTCCCAGTTCGGCAAAAATCTGCGACACAGATTTATGATATTTCTCTTCGATATGCGCATCCATATCAACAAATGCAAAACCGAGCTGATGCGCCAGTATCTTACCCATCGACGTTTTGCCCGAACCCATATATCCGACTAAAAAAACTCTTTCCATTTAATGTTTAATATGTTTTGAATCGCAAAGTTAATTAAAAAGTACTTAATCGCTCATTTTCGGCTGTGCCACAAGGACAGTAAATCAATTTTTGGTGATTATATTTAGAAAAACACCGAATGA
>CAYMHE010000166.1:0-2311 GCA_964390175.1 uncultured Paludibacter sp. | reverse complement strand
AGCGTTAATTCGTCCAACACTCAGAACTCAATACTCAGAACTCAAATCTTCAAATCTTCAAATCTTCGAATTATGAATTATGCATTATTAATTATTCATTATTCATTCTCTTCCAATGTTCAACAATGGCTTCGATTTCTTTTTTAGTAAGATAAGTGACTGCACCGTGTTTAGGGCTGCTAAAGTTAGTTGTTTTCATCACACCTTCATTGAAATGACCAATGTTTTTGAAGTTTATAAAGTCGGTGGTTTCACTGAATCCCATATTACTGGGTCGTTTACCATACACATCGTACATAAGCACATAAGTATCTGTACCTATTCGTTTAAAAACATTAGGTGCTTCTGTGGAAACCTTTTCGGGATCTATTCGTCGGGATTCAGCTTTGTAATCCATATTAATCTTATCGGAAACGGCGTGTAACACCTTTGCATCGGAAACATAAAACATTTGGTATTTGTCACCCACTTTCGTAATATCGCCATCAAGTCCATCCACGCCGCTAATGCGTTCGGGTTTAGTTTCGAGGCGTGTAAAATCATTGTCGGTATAAGAGGAATAGAGGTGACAGGCTTTGTTGTCGTAACGAATTGTGAAATACACCATCATTTTCTTCATCACAGGATCGTAAATAGTTTGTGGCGCCCAGGCACAATCGATGTCACCAAGTTCGGGGAATGCTTTATCTACGCGAAAGTCGGAATGTGTCCAATGAATAAGGTCGTACGATTTCATAAGTACAATGGCACGGTTGTTTCCCCAACCATACTTTTCGGCAGGTCGTTCAAACTCAGTATCGCGGTATCCGGCACGTTTACCAAATATATGTAGATCGGTCATTGCCAAATAAAATGCACCATCAGGCCCACGGGTAATGTGTGGATCGCGTACCCCTTTCTGTTCGGCAAATTCAGCACCATTCATTACCGGTTGACCTCCGTTTATATCCGTAAAAGTATAACCATCCGTGCTGATGGCAAAATAAGCAGATTGAGTCTGGTCTTTAAAATACACCAACAAATAGCCGGACAAATCTTTTTCTTTGAATTTGGGCGCTTTGCCAAGATGAGGAACAATAACGGTACCTGTCGGAGCAGTTGTTGTAGCTTTTGTATCCTGTGCAGCAACATTGTTCGTAAGGCATAAAGCCAGAAGTACCATCAGAAAATTGAAAAATGTGTGTTTCATATGTATCATTTACGATTTAATTATTTACGATTTAATATTGTCAACAGTCACCGGTCAAGAGAAAGACGAAGGGGACGAAAGTCAAAGGTCTAAAGACAAAAGAGCAAAGAACAAAGACAGTGAGAATATGCCAATGTGATTATAAGTCTACAGTCACCGGTCAAGGACTTTAGACCTATGCATTATTCATTATTCATTATTCATTATTCATTATTTATTATTCATTATTTGTTATTCAAGGAAGAAAACAATTGTACTCACGACTCTTGCTTTTTGAATATAGGGTTCTTTGGGTTTATCACTGTTTTCTTCGTCGTAATAATACTTTCCGGCAATAGTGATTTGACCTTGCGAAGCTGTTTTAATTTTTCCGAGCTTTGCCTGCGAATCGTTGGCAAACTGTTCTCCTGCAATACGTGCATTTTTTGTACTCTCGGCAATCAGTTGTGGTTTAATCGAATTTAAATCGGGGAAAGTATAGTTTGTGCTTATATTACAGGTTAAATCCTTGCTTACTAAATCCAATAATATCCGGGCGTTTTTATCTTCTGTGCTTTTAACATCTTTCGATTGAATATTGATACCCTGTGTAATTGTATATCTATCCACTTTTACCTGCACTTGCTGATTGTTGTGAAACTGTGTTTCGTAATACTTTTGACGATCGTTTACAGCAATATTATTGATCGTTATTTCACTTTTATCGTATCCATTGGCCGTTAGGTAAGCTAGAATTGCATTTTTCTTATTCTCAGTTTGCTTCACTATGTCTTGCAAATTATCACCCGAGTACGAAAACTCTAAAGTAACGATGGCCGAAGTGGCAGTCATATTCATTTCGGCAAGGCCCTTTACAGTGACAACACGGTCTTTATCGCTGAATGTTTTCAGACCTTTAAATATAAAAAGACCTAACAACGCAAGTCCTGTGACGATCGAAAGTGCCAGGACAATTGATTTTAATTCAAATTTATTTCCCATTCTAAAAAAAGTTTTAAGTGGTTAGTATGATTACCGACCAAAGATAAATAACATATTTAACAACAGCAACATTTTAAGAGGAAATCTTCATCATGTTGCAGTCTATGGTCTTTTGACTTTTAACAAACAATATGCCAATAT
>CAYMHE010000165.1:0-2323 GCA_964390175.1 uncultured Paludibacter sp. | reverse complement strand
CACTGATCAGTTAAAACTTTTTTGTAGATTTGCGAAATAAAAAGCTCAACGTGAATTTCTACGACAATCAAACCTACGAAAAAACCGATTACAGCCTTCGCCCGATAGAAAAGGGAGGTTACGAAAACTGTGTGTTCCGTTATTGCAATTTTTCTGAAGCCGACCTGTCGGGCGTCAACTTTACCGACTGCCGGTTCGAGGACTGTAACCTGAGCATGGCTAAAATCAACAACACTCAACTGAACGGCATTACATTCAGCAATTGCAAAATGCTGGGATTAAAGTTCGAACATTGCAATCCGTTTTTATTCGAAGTCCGTTTTGCAGGCTGCCTGCTCGACCTTTCATCGTTTTACAAAGTAAAGCTGAAAAAAACGAGCTTCGAAAGTTGCACGCTGCACGAAGTAGATTTTAGTCAGGCCGATCTTACCGAAGTCGTTTTTGAGCAATGTGATTTACGCGGCGCCGTATTTGATTTCACAACACTTGTGAAAACCGATTTTCGCACGTCGGTCCACTATTCCATTCATCCCGAAAACAACAAAATAAAGAAAGCCCGTTTTTCCCGCGAAGGTATCGCCGGATTGCTGGACAGATATGATATCATCATTGAATAACAAAACAAAATGTACAAATGAAAAAAATCACCAAACGCGACATCGTATTTTTCGTTCTCGGCCTGCTGACAATGGTACTCATCGGCATGTTACTCGACTGTGAGGGCTCTGTGCAGGCCTTTAAAGATGGATACAATAGGGTGCCAAAGGTTGAATCCAACAATTAAGAGCTCAAGTCCAGAATTTAAACATTTATTCAAAAAAAAACGATAGCAAAAAAATGAAACACCTTGAACGCGCCCTCGACGGGCAAAACAATTTCTGGAAATACCTCTGTAATTTTGTTGCGTCTTTGTTGGGCGGAAGTATGATCGGATCAATTCCACTTATGATACTGATAGCCATCAAAACAATTCAAAACAATGGCGCTATTGCCCCGAATCCGGCCAATGCACTGGATTTTACGGCCTATGGCATTTCGCTTAATGTAGGATTGGCGCTTATGATGTTGCCATTTGTTACAGGTTTGTTGACGGCTATTTTATTGTTACGTCCGTTGCACAAAAGAACTTTTGCCGAAGTAGTGAACGGCACAAAAAGCATTCGCTGGAAAAGAGCTTTTACCGGATTCGGTATTTGGCTTGTCATTGCTGCCCTCTATTTTGTTATTGATTATGCCATCAGTCCGGCCAACTATGTGCTTCAGTTCGACTTGGCAGCATTTCTGCCTTTGTTGCTTATCTCGGTGCTACTTATTCCGATACAAACAACCTTCGAAGAATTACTCTACAGAGGTTATCTCGGTCAGGCCATTGGTGCATGGACCAAAAACCGTTGGTTGGTAGTGATAATACCTGCCATTTTGTTTGGGCTATCACACTATGCCAATCCCGAAATAAAAGAATACGGGTTTTGGCTTGCCATGCCTCAGTACATTATGTTTGGATTGGTATTCGGACTTATCACCGTGCTCGACGATGGCATTGAAGTAAGTATGGGACTTCATGCTGCCAACAATATTTTTGCATCGCTTATCATTACAAACAAAGCATCGGTACTTCAAACTCAGGCGGTGTTTAGCCAACAAAATATCGATCCCAACAAAGAAACGCTGGCTTTGCTCGTTATGAGCATAGTGTTTATTGCCATTTTAAAATACCATTACAAATGGGACTTTAAAGTGCTGAACAAAAAAGTGGAAAAACAGGAACCGGAAATCATCGCAGAATAACTGAAGTTACTTCTTTTCAGTCAGCATATAACTTGTTTAAGACAGCTTTTTGGTAGTATGACCAATAACAATTAAAAATATACACATGAAAAAGATCACCAAACGCGACATCGGATTCTTCGTTCTCGGCCTGCTGGCCATGTTACTCATCGAATTGGTATTCGACTGGGAGAGAAGCGTACAGGATTTCAAAGATGGATTCAACAGCGTATCGGACATTGAATCCAATAATTAAAAATTCAGGTCTACAAGCTGTACGGCCGCATTTGTAATTAAGTCAGCAGGAGTTGACTCCCGTCGGACAATAGCGAAGATTTTCAAATTTAATGAATGTCCGATTGGACGAGAGAGTATTATAATTGTACTATGATGTAGTTGTAAAACCAGAAACTCGCGCAATAGTATGGTTAGAGTTTTTTTACGCAGTTATATACGCAGAACTTATAATAAGATGCAATAATGGAATGCGTTAAAAAAATTACTAAGTAATGGTCAAAATATAATGTCGTATTTTGTGCCGAAATTATTCAACACA
>CAYMHE010000164.1:0-2449 GCA_964390175.1 uncultured Paludibacter sp. | reverse complement strand
CATCTGACTGTTAATCAGAGGGTCCTTGGTTCAAGTCCAAGAGGGAGAGCAAAAACGTCGTAGAAGTACGGCTTTTTTTATCAGAAAGCATGTGCAGATAAAAATTTCCCTCAAAGAAAAAATGCATTTCTTTTTTTGAACAAGGTGTTGCTCAATTCATAAAAATGTATTACTTTTGTCGGGCATTAAAAAATGCACAACAACATTCTTCCTTAGCTCAGTTGGTTAGAGCATCTGACTGTTAATCAGAGGGTCCTTGGTTCAAGTCCAAGAGGGAGAGCAAAAAAAAGCAGCAATTTTATTGCTGCTTTTTTTTGCTCTATTTAGTAGCAATATCATTGTAAAGCGTTTGTATAAAAGCCACTGCCTTCGTTTTGTTTTCATTTTTCCGTCCTGTATTCACATATTCTTTTCCGGTTTCACAGTCAAAAACATATTCATTTTCGGGTGTCACCATACCAAATCCATTTTGAAAGGTAAAATAACCGAAATGAGGCGACGAAGCATTCATCATATTTTTACTGTATTTGAATGCACTGTGTTCAATGCCTAACTGCCCTAGAAGCGTAGCAGCAATATCAATTTGCGAACCATAGGTTTCGATGCGTCCTTTTGAACTAAGCGCACCACCAATGACTACAAGCGGTATTTTATATCGATCTACTGCGCGATTATCAATGTCATACGGATAGCGCATGGCATGATCGGGAACCAAAACAACTACCGTATTTTTCCATGCTTCTGTTTGTTTCAGCTTTTTAATAAAATCGCCCAGACAACTATCGGTATAGGCCACCGAATTTAAATATGGATCTTCGAGCTTTTTTCTGAAAGGTACATCATAAGGATTATGACTGCTTAATGTCTGTATCACTTTCAGAAAAGGCGCTTGTTGTTCATTTTTAATTTCCGAAAGCAGTTTACTGAACACCAAATGATCGGGCACACCCCATTTACTTGTACTAAATTGAGCCGGGAAACTCACGTCTTCTACAATATCGTCGAACCCACAAACCTTCAGATACGAACGCATACTCGTAAAATCGGCATCGCCTCCGTAAAAATACTGCAAATCATAACCAGCTTGTTTCATCGACGAAGGGAACGAAGGCAGGTGTTGCAGCTTTCTTGGGTATTTCATGATAGAAGTGCTTGGCTGAGCCGGAAACCCACTCAGCACCGACACCAAACCACGGTCGGTACGAAAGCTGTTGGCATAGAAATTTGTGAACAGAAGCCCTTCCCTACTGAGCGCATCTAAATTTACGGCCACTCCGGGCATTCCACCCAGCTCGGACATATTGAGCGACATAAAGCTTTCGAGAATCACAAACACAACATTCGGACGTTTCGCAGTAAACAATTGAGGAATACTATCGGATGATTGTCGATCCTGAAGCTGCTGGAATACAGATGCTGCCTTTTCCTCCGGCATAAAGCGGTATTGTTTTTCGAAGTTTTGCTCAAGCGTAAGCGATTCGAACAAACTGAAAGCCGGATTTACAGCAGCATGGTTCAGCACTAAATCATTACTGAAATAGACTTTCCCAACGTTCATTGTCGACTCCTTTACGCCACCACGAATGGGAAGAAACAACAGAGCTACTTCGAATAAGATGATAAATGAACTGATCAGTTTTTTCGAAACAGTCCCCTTTCGGTGATCAGCCACGAATAAAAACTTTTCAAACAGCTTGAACAAAATAAAAGCAAGCACAGCAAACGCAGCAATGCCCATTACATTGAGCCACCAGTTAGTACTTGCAAGCGCATTGGCCGGAGATTGAATATAGAACAAGGGTGTAGAATCCAACCTGAAACCCCAGTATTCGTATAAAATAAGATCGACAACGAAAACGACTGCCATAAAAGCCGCAATGAGCGCAAAATAGCCAATGGAGATAATGCGGACAATGTTATTCTTCACCCACAAAGAAGCGATGATCAGAAATCCCGGAATCGCGGAAAAATATCCTGCTACCGAAGCATCGTGCTGCAAGCCGTAAAACAGCACTTTCAGGTAATCGGTCCAACCAAAATTCCCATAAATACCGTGATAATAAAGCATAAACACAACCTTCTGCAATACGAAGATCAACACAAAAAGCAAAAAAGTGCTCAATAACAATACATACTTATTCTTCATCTTAATACTATGAATATGCCTATAATTAACTATTTGTAGTAACAAAAAGGATCATCGACTCATTTGATTGCCAATAACCTCAACTCTGTTATTACAAAAACCTTACATAATTGTTTCCACAAAGTTAATGTATTCTTTTGGTGTAACAGAACTTAAACCGGATTTCAGCAAAAAAAACAACGCCGACAATCATCATCTGATTGTCGGCGTTGTTGGCGGAAGCTACGAGATTCGAACTCGTGGTACGGTTGCCCGTACGTCAGTTTAGCAAACTGGTGGTTTCAGCCACTCACCCAAACTTCC
>CAYMHE010000163.1:0-2567 GCA_964390175.1 uncultured Paludibacter sp. | reverse complement strand
CCTGTTTGCTGACGATTTTCGAGAGTGAAAAATTCGGTAGGACTAGGATGGGCACCATTCAAATTATGATTACCATTCTGAGTAATAATATAGGCTTTGTTGCTTTTGTTCAATGGCTCAATAGTAACCAGTTGAGGCGTTTTAAGCTCGATCGGAATCAGCCAGTTCAGGTAAAAACGATCATAGGCCGAATAAGTAGGAGGGGTGCGACCGGCGTTCAAATAAGCTCCGGAATCCATGATGTTCCATGATAATAGTGTATGATGCGTCGCATTATCGGTAGCATAATAATCGGGTAGACCAAGCACATGACCGAATTCGTGACAAAAAGTTCCGATACCACACATGCTGCTTCCCGAACTACTCCGCAACTCAGAGGTGCAGGCGTAGTCGTAAACTATTTTATCGTCGAACTTCGTACTTG
This sequence comes from uncultured Paludibacter sp., assembly GCA_964390175.1. Lineage (GTDB taxonomy): Bacteria > Bacteroidota > Bacteroidia > Bacteroidales > Paludibacteraceae > Paludibacter. Next base: position 2,143 of record CAYMHE010000163.1, on the reverse strand, counting down.
TGTTTGATAAAGCCCAACGATGAGGCCAAATTGTATTGTCGGGTCCGCCTTCGGCTTCGTTATTGCCTGCATAATACACAAATATATTGTCGATAAATCCATCACCGTCGGTGTCGTACTGAGAAAAATCAACACCATTGGCATCAGCAAGCGCACAAGCATCAATAATCATTTGACGTGGATTTTTATCACTTCCTGATAAATTTTCGCCGTAAAATGCCATGTTGTTTTTAAGCGTGTAGGGGCCTACCACATCGAAAACAGGAGCGAAAGCGCCATTCGATGCATCGCTGAAGTAATCGCGTGCCGAACCGGTTCCGCCATTGGCACTGTAGCCCTCCTGATTCAATAAGTTATGGAAAGCCGCCTGAGGATTTGCAGTTACAAAGCTTTTGTCCGAAAAATTGACCAATATAACAAGCGATTTAGGGCTTCCGGTGAGCGGATAAGCGTTTTGTACTGTAGAAGCATTTTTAACTGCTGCTATTCTCGAAGCTCTTACTGCGGATGCTGTTTTTCTTATTTCAATATTTTGAGGAATGTTGTTGAGAAACTTTTTTTCACGTGCTGTTCTTTTGTTCAATTCTTTGGCCCTGAAACCACTGTTTTTGATCGTTCCGTCCGATTCCAGGGTCCCGTAATTAAGGAATCCTTGCTTGTCGCGAACCAATAAATATCCATCAGTAGTTGTTTTGTAATTAAAAAATTCATCTCCAAGGAGTTGAACTGTTATTTCGGAACCGTCAGGTTGGGTGATTTTAACAGGATAAGGCGATGCAGGTATGGCAAACAGCTTAGATACTGTGAGCAGGTTCAATATAATTGCAAATATCAGAATTGAAATTTTTCTCATAAAAAAATAAATTAGCGTACAAAGATAACTAAAATAAGAGATTAAAAGTTTTTAAAATGCTTTTAATGTCTTATTTGTTCTTAGATATTAACGATTATTTGTTCTTACTTTTTAAAAATGAAATAAACAGCGAGCACCAGAAAAATAAATCCAATAAAATGATTCCATCGAAAAGTCTCATTTTTAAAGGCCATTGTTGAGAAAACAGTGAAGACAATGAGTGTGATTACTTCCTGTATTACTTTCAGTTGAAGAAGCGTAAACGGACCTCCATTTTCGCGGAAACCAATTCTGTTTGCCGGAACTTGAAAAATGTACTCAAAAAATGCTATTCCCCAACTTATAAGGATGATAGCTATAACCGGGAGGGACTCGAACCATTTAAATTCGCGCAGCTTCAGATGACCATACCAGGCAAAAGTCATAAATACATTGGAGATGACAAGTAAAGTAATTGTAAGAAATATTTTCATGTATACAGAGTTTTATAAATGACTGTGATAAGAATATCAGTATTTAACAATGTTTTACAGAGATTGTTTTTTTGATTTCGATTTGTTTTGTGGTAAATACTCTGATTTTATGTTTTGCATAGCGTTCCACATGCTTTGTCGCACATCCGGATTCAGTTTCTCAAGTTCCTGCATCAGTTGTTTTGCGTCTTTTCGCGAAGAATCTTTCTCGTAAGGGCAATTTTTGATCTGTTTTGTGTAGGCTCTTATTTTTTCGAGCTCTTTCAGCTCTTTTTCCGAAATCAGTGCCAGGGGACGAATAATTGTCATGTCGAACTTATCCATTTTTAATACAGGAGGCATCGAACCGAAAGAGCCCTGAAATATAAGATTCATAAGCAGTGTTTCGGTAATGTCGTCCAAATGGTGACCCAGAGCAATTTTATTGCAATTCAATTCTTCTGCGGCTTTGAATAATGCTTTTCGCCGCTGCCACGAGCAGAGGAAACAGAAAGATTTAGAAGAGTCGGCAGAAGTTTCGAAGCGGGTAGTGCGATGTACGAAATCGATGCCAAAACTTTTACAAAAGCTATTAAGGTATTCAATATCCGAAATATAAGGAGTGTTTTCGACAGAGATATGTACAGCTGTTACCTTAAAGCGAGGAACAAAAACCTTCATTCTGTTGCCTAACAATTCAACTAAAGCAAGTGAATCTTTACCCCCCGAAAGCCCAATGAGGATATGGTCGTTGTCCTCGATAAGTCTGAAGTCGTTGAGTGTTTTTTTGAATTTTGCGTTGATTGAAGTAATCGTTTTGTTGTCGGTTTTGCTTAGT
>CAYMHE010000162.1:0-2661 GCA_964390175.1 uncultured Paludibacter sp. | reverse complement strand
AGTTTACAAACTGTCAACGGTACCACCATTTTGTCATACGATTATCCGAATGACGATGGAATGTATACTTTGGAATACAAGGGCGGTTCCGATTCGCTTATTGTGAGTGTTTCGGGTTTTAATATCCTGAAACAGTCGGTAAATGTTTCCCGTACCACAACTACAGTCAATTTTAAGGTGGTTGAGAAAGAGATGGAGTTGAAGGAGGTGATTGTGAAATCGAAAAAGATATGGGGCGAAAAGGATACGGTGAATTACCTTGTTTCAGGTTTTAAAAATGGGAATGATCAGGTAATAGGCGATGTGTTGCGCAAAATGCCGGGGATCACAGTAAAGGAGAGTGGCGAAATCTCGTACAACGGCAAACCAATCAATAAGTTTTATATCGAAAATCTTGATTTGCTTCAGGGACGATACGGTATTGCCACAAATAACATACAAGCAGCAGATGTAGCTACAGTACAGGTGTTGGAACATCATCAACCGATAAAGGCTTTGGACAATAACAATACAATGGCCAACGAAACGGCCATCAACCTTAAGCTGAAAGAAGGTTCGAAAGGTACTTTTGGTTTACTGGCGCAGCTGGGCATAGGAGCGCAACCTTTGCTGTGGGAAAATGAGCTGACGGGATTGTTCTTTGGGAAGAAATACCAAAACATAAGTGTTTACAAAGGGAATAATTCGGGACGTAATATCACCAATGAAATGAATAGTTTTTCTGCAAGCCGGGGAATCACCGAAGAGCCGCTTCTTGCCGTAAAAATGCCTTCCGCACCATCCATCAACGAAAACCGTTACCTGTTCAACAATACAAATACAGTCTCCGTGAATCAGTTGTTTAAAAACACGGACGAAAAACAGCTTAATTTTAGTTTGAATTATGTAAATGATTTTGAAACGAAAAAAGCATATTCCCGTTCGGAGTATTTTTTGTCCAACGACAGCATAATAACAGTTAGCGAAAATGCAAATGCAACTCAGAACACCGACAGGGTAACTGCGGCGTTGTTGTTGAATAAAAACACAAAAACGGTGTACATGAACAATGTGTCGGAAATAGAATATGGTTGGCAAAAAAGCGGTGGCAGCATCTATAACCAGCAGCAGATGTTTGGTCAGCAGTTGGAACAGAAGAACATTAATATTCAAAATTCACTTCATTATGTAAAGGTAAAAGAAAATGGGAAGTCTTTTATTGTCAATTCGCATCAGCAGTTCAGTTCGTCGCCTCAACGCATGTATATCACACCGCTTCTGTTGTTGTCGGACAATGGTGCTGTTTCCCAAAATGCACAGGTGAATGAATTTAACTCCGAAAACAGTTGTTCGCTGCTTTCGATGAAATTAGGCACAGTGGTGCTTAAAGTCGATGGACAATTTGATCTTACCTACAAAAGCTTAACCACTGATGTGGAACAGGAAAGCGGCCTGAGTGCACTTTCTGTTTTATCTCCCGACTCCACAGTAAACCAACTTACAAGCCTGAAAACGGTAAGCGGAATATACCCGCTGTTTAGTTTCTTGCGTTCATCTTTTAAACTCTATTGGGGTGTTCCTGCCTATTACGTGTATCTCGATATTCAAAATTCAGAGAACAAACCTGATCCTGCTCATCGCATTCATTTAAATCCGTTTGTAAATCTGTTCTGTAAATTAGGTTTTAACTCGGAACTGTCATTGAGTTACAATTTCAACAATGGCTATGGTGCATTGAGCGATGCCTCCACGGCTTACTATTTTACCGACTATATGACCATGAAACACAATCGTGGAGTTGTGTCCGAAAATCATGAACATAAGCTGAGTGCAGTATGGCAGTACAAAGATGTGCTGAAAATGTTTTTTGGAAATATAGCCTTATACTACAGTGAAAATAATAAAAATACGCTTCAAAATATATCCTTTCGGGAGGGGATGATGCTTTACGAAGTATTGCCATACAACAATAGTCCCCGCCAGCTAAGTGCCACCACACAGCTAAGCAAAGGCTTCGACTTTATGAAAACTGTAGTGGCTCTGAAGGCCAGTTACAGTAATTACAGTGCAGAGCAAGCCAGTCAGGGGAACATGAATGCATTTGTTCAATCCAATTTTAATGTGGAGCTGAAAAGTTCATTGAGTGTTTCAAAAGCAATGGGACTTGAATATAAACTGCTGTGGAATGACACGAAAGTGACGGTAAATAATACAGGGTACAACAATGAAATAAACACCCTGAACCATCAGTTGACATTAAGATGTGATATCGCGCGTAATTTTTACCTGACAACTTCTGCCGAGCACTATTACTTATCTGCCATCAATAATTCCTCGCAAAAGAACAAATTCTTTGCCGATATACACTTCAATTACACCTTAAAATCAGCATTTTTATCATTGGGCTATACAAATATTCTGAACACGGATGAATACATATATTCTTCGTTCGATGGGATAAATTCATACTATAACAATTACAAAATACGACCGGCATGCCTGTTGTTTAGAATCAAATTTAAACTAATATAAATCTGTTTCGGGTTCCGGGTTTTGGGTTTCGAGTTGCGGAGATTCGTTTGAGGATTTGAAGATTTGAGGATTTGAAGATTTGAAGAGAGAATCAGTTATGAGTTTAGTGTTTAGCGATTAGTGTTTAGCGATTAGCGATTAGTGTTTAGG
>CAYMHE010000161.1:0-2761 GCA_964390175.1 uncultured Paludibacter sp. | reverse complement strand
GAAAAAACAGTAACTCCCTGTAGAAAGGAAAAAGCAGCAACAATCTAAATTGTTGCTGCTTTTATTTTATAAAATTTTGCCCTAAAGAATTAATAATCTATCAGGAGAAAATTATATTTATTTTTCGGTATACACCTCCCAATCAGTACCTAACATACTTCCTGTTTTCATAAACTGTGTATGCATACCGAAACAAGCATGCAAGTCGGTTGGCGTATGGCAAGGGCCGGAAAGAGCCAGATAATCACGTAACATTTGTTTGTATTCGGGCGCTACACAATTTTCAATGATTTCTTCGGCACGCTGAATAGGGGATTTACCACGTAAATCGGCCACACCATGCTCAGTAATTAATATGTTTACCGAATGTTCGTTCTGATCCACATGGCTTACCATTGGAACAATAGAACTGATATTTCCTTTCTTAGCGGTGGAAGGAGTAGTGAAAATTGAAATGTAGGCGCTGCGCGTAAAATCAGCCGAGCCACCAATTCCGTTCATCATCTTCGAACCCATCACGTGTGTACTGTTCACATTACCAAAAATATCGGCTTCCAAAGCAGTATTGATGGTGATTAATCCCAATCTGCGGGCAAGCTCAGGACTATTTGACATCTCCTGCGGACGCAAAACTATTTTATCGCGGAAAAATTCCAAATCAGCATAAATACTTTTCAGAATAGGAGTCGTAATTGTAAGTGAACAACCGCTCGCAAAGCGAATCTTTCCGTTACGCAGCAATTCAATCACCGAATCCTGAATCACTTCAGTGTACATTTCGAAAGATGGAATTTCAGGATTTGTTCCCAATGAAGCCATTACCGCATTAGCAATGTTTCCTACACCCGATTGAATAGGAAGAAATTCCTTCGGAATACGTCCCGATTTAATTTCGCTGGCAAGGAAATTGGCCACATTCTGACCGATTTTATCTGTTACCTCGTCGGTTGGAGTAAATCCACCTACTTCATCATCGCGATAAGTTTCGACCACACAAAGGATTTTTTTAGGATCCACCTTGATGTAAGGCACTCCCATACGATCAGATGGCTTCATCAACGTTAAAGGTAAACGGTGAGGAGGATCTTTCGGTTCGAAAATGTCATGAAAACCACGAAGCTCTTTTGGATGATTGTGGTTTAGTTCAACAATAATAAAATCAGCCAAATTGGCTATTGTAGGAGAAATACCAACACCTGAAGTAGGAATGAGTTCGCCATCTTCGGTAATTTCACAAACTTCAATAATCGCAAATTTTGGTTTTGGCATAAATCCAAAACGTAAATGCGGAGCTAGAGATGACAAGTGCATATCGAAATAAGGCGCACGTTCATCATTCAGAGCCGAACGTAAATCTTTGTTCGATTGATAAGGTGTACGAAACAGAATGGCGTTAGCACGCGCCAAAGCACCATCGAGCGAATCGCCGGTAGATGCACCTGTGTACATTCCGATTTTAAACTCTTTCCCTTCGGCATGAAATGCTTCGGCACGCTTGGCGATTGCCGTTGGCACTTCTTTCGGACAACCAGCTGGTGTGAAACCACTGAAACCTACAATGTCGCCATTGTTTACATAACTTGCAGCCTCTTCGGCAGTTACAAACTTATACATTTACTTCGTTTTTTGGGGTTTGTCGACAGCTGGCATTTCATATGACAACTATCTATATTTTAATAATTTAATTACTATTTCAACACCTGATTTTGTGCTGAAAGCAGCACACTATTATTTGCCCGCAAAATTACCAAATATATTTCGAATAACCTTGCAAATAGAGCTTTAATTACAGAAATTTTTCTTTAATTAATGCCTTTATGATAAGCAGCGTAGAATTCCATTTATTCAAATACCTCATTGTTGTTCACCTTTTAAACTTACAACAAAAGCCCATCATGGCCTAAAGTTGATTTACCAAACATAATTAAAGAAAAATTTCCTTAATTAGTTTCGTACTACCAAAAATTGTTGTACTTTTGTAGCGCTTAAAAAGCCTAACGAAAGAAGAGATAATAAACAATATATTCAATTTTAAACAAAAAAAAATGGCAAATTTGGATTTAAGCAAGTACGGCATTTCGGGTGACATCGAAATCCTACACAACCCAACTTACGAAGAATTGTTTCAGGCAGAAATTGACCCTGCAAACGAAGGCTTTGAAAAAGGAGTATTAACCACTACAGGTGCAGTTTCTGTTGATACAGGCAAATTCACCGGACGTTCTCCTAAAGACAAATTTTTTGTAAAAGATGCTGTTACCGATGAGCATCTATGGTGGGATGGCACTATCAACCGTCCAACAACTCCCGAAGTTTTTGCACACTGTAAAGACCTTGTTACAAAACAACTTTCAACCGCTAAAAAATTGTATGTTGTTGACACATTCTGCGGAACTAACGAAGATACTCGTCTGAAAGTACGTTTCGTTATGGAAGTAGCATGGCAGGCTCACTTTGTGACCAACATGTTTATCCGTCCTTCGCACTACGAACTGGCTAACTACGGCGAACCTGATTTCGTATGTTTGAATGGTTCGAAAACTACCAACCCTAACTGGAAAGAACAGGGATTGAACTCTGAAGTATTTACTTTGTTCAACCTTACTGAAAAAATGCAGGTTATCGGTGGTACATGGTACGGTGGCGAAATGAAAAAAGGTATTTTCGCTTTGCAAAACTACTACATGCCATTGAAAGGTATCGCTTCAATGCACTGCTCGGCTAACGTAGGTGCTGAAGGTGACGTAGCTATTTTCTTCGG
>CAYMHE010000160.1:0-2785 GCA_964390175.1 uncultured Paludibacter sp. | reverse complement strand
CTCCGACTTCGTCGGGATATCACTCCAATTGACACCCTCAATACAATGTTTTTTTCAGATTTTAGTATTGTATTATAATCCTGTACAAAACTTGTGTACAAACATTATAGAATAATCAGCAGGAATAATTATTTTTGCAGCATATTTTTTATCTATCGCTATTCACTTTTTTGAGTTTATCAATTTGTTTTTTCGAAACTTATTAAGAAGCGAAGCCATATGTTTATTACAGGCATATCGTTTTTTTCCGGATTGATACTGATATTCTTTTCCATAATCTTGTTTTGGAGAAAGTCAGCGTTACAAAGAGCAAGTCGCTTGCTTGCTGTCACTTTGTTTTTGTTGGCTTGTTGGGATTTTTCAATTGTTTATTTTTATTACGCGCTGTTTCGGCAATCTGAGCTGCTGCTTTCGTTTTATTTCCCTGTCAATTTTATTCTTTCGCTGTGCATCAGTCCTGCTGTTTATTTTTATATGCAGCTTTTGTTCGAAGGTAATGGCTTCAGGTGGAAGAAGCAGTTTCGTTATCATGCCATTGTGCTGCTCCCTGCTGTGATTTACCTTTTTTATTTTGTTTTCATTCCTGCTTCCGATCGTGTTGCTATGCTTCTGAACGAATCTTTCGACGCTGATTGGAGGGTGATAAGCATAAGTATACTTTTTTATTTTCAGTTGTTTAGTTATTTCCTGTTTTGTTTTCTGAAGGTGAGAAAAAATCGTAAAGCGAATTATTTACTGCAGGTCGATCATCAAATTATCAATATCCACTGGTTGGAATACTTGTTTTTGTTTGCCATAGTTCTGCTTGGTATTTATATCTTCATCTCTGCGTTGAATAATGCCATGCAATTTCAAACATTTGTGCAGATGTGTGTGATTGATGCTATAACGCTTTATATTTTTATTCAGTCGGTATGGTTCACGGGACTTTCCATGCAAAATGCAGCAGTGTCGACACCAAAGGACGAAACAGCATCGCCAGCTCCCTCAGTCCTCTCTTTTCATGTACCCGGAACAAAAATACACATGTCCGAACAGCAAGGGCAGGCTATCCTGCAAACATTGGCAGCGTTGATTGAAGAAAAGCAGATGTATTTATCGAAGAAGTGTCTTTTAGAGGATGTAGCTGCCAGTGCAAATATTCCTTTGCATCTGGTCTCCCATGCTGTCAATCACTTCTCGGAATATAATTTTACCGATTTTATCAACAAATATCGTGTGGACCATGCTTGTAAATTACTTAGCGAGGGATTTAAACAAAAGCTAACACTCGAGGCCATAGGCCTTGAATGTGGTTTTGGCTCGAGGACAAACTTTTACAATGTGTTCAAAAAAGTAACCGGTAAAACGCCTGCCAAATATTATGCTGACTGTAAAAAAGCAATCATCACTGTTGAAGAGATGAAAACGATCCCTGAAAAATATAATGCTGCCCCCTCAGAAGAAATAGCTGAAGCGTTCTAAGCCCCCAAGTCTTCCTCTTAAAATTTGCCTGAAGCATTCCTGTCGAAAAAGTCAGCCGCCTAAAAACTTGCTGAAGCGTCGTAATCAAAAAAGTCTGCGTCCTAAAAAATTGCTGACGCGTTCCAATCAAAAAAATCAGCTTCCTGAGAATTTCCTGAAGCATTCCGGTCAAAAAAGTCAGCCGCCTAAAAACTTGCTGAAGCGTCCTCATCAAAAAAGTCAGCGGTCTAAGAATTGCCTGAAGCAGCCAAATTAAACAAATTGATCGGATGACTCGTGCTACTTTATAAAAATAACCAAAGTCATCCGAACAGTAACCAACAAAACCAATGTTCTTATTGAGGGCGTCACTTTGAGTGACACCTTCAATAATGTATCATAATATACCTACATTCAAGGCAGTTATTTAAAATATTTTCAATTGATGGGTTGCTTCATGCAATCAAGTCGGGGCGCGACTGGAAGTCGCACTCCGACTTCGTTGTAAAGCAATTGATCGGATGACTTTGGTTAGTTATGCAATGTAGCACGAGTTACCCGGCCAATATCAGTTGCCCCATTTTAAAAGATTGTACAGGATTATAATCATGAACTTTTATGGAGCAATAAAATTTGGAGCTAAGAAAAGGGCTCTCTACTTTTGCGTATTGTATCATCTTTAAAAAATAAATTTATGAAAACAAACATGGCAGTTTTGCATTTAAAAAACAAAGATCCGCAAAAAGTGTATAATCTTGCAGGCAAAGTAAGTACCAATATGGTAACTAATAAATTAGTTTTCCCCAATCCCGACCCGACGATGGAGGCGTTTGGTGTGGAAATAACGAAACTTGATGCCTGTATTAAGTCAAAAGATGGAAGCAAACAGAAAAATCAAGCCCTGGCCGATCAGGCCGAAGTAGTACATGGAATGTTGAAATCGGAAATAATCTATGTAAATAAAGTGGCCGATGGAGATAAAGCAATTATCCTTTTGTCGGGTTTCGATTGTAATGAAGAAGCAACAACAAAAGATATACCCGGTAAAGTGCTGATTAAACGCATAGAAGATGGAAGCGTTAGTTGTAGCGCTAAAATATACATTGAAGCACTGGCCGATGCCGATCGTTATAAAGTAGAAACTGCAACAGCGCTGACAGAAGTGACCGACTGGAAAACTGTTTTGGACTTCGGAGCATTGAATAAACTTGAAATCAGAAATCTGATCCGGGGACGTGAAATATATATTCGGGTAACGGGTGGTAACACACATGGTTGGGGGATGCCCAGCGAACCCGTTGTATTTATTCCGCGATAAATGCAGTTTTACCTAAGAAGACTC
>CAYMHE010000159.1:1351-2805 GCA_964390175.1 uncultured Paludibacter sp. | reverse complement strand
ACAATTACAGCTTTTCCCGAAGGGATCGAACCAAGTTGCTCCGGCAACAATTCCAATGGTATATGAATAGCACCGGCAATATGACTTTTCTGAAATGCAAAAACATCTCTTACATCGACAAAAACAGGCGCTTTTCCATTTACAAAATCATCAAGTTCGGTTGCCGTAACCGATGGACTAAAGCCTGACATTCTATTCTCTGCAGTAAATGCAGCCATATTCATGGCGTCGTTGGCAGTGCCAATGGGTGGCGAGTAGGCAAAATCAATATCGGACAAATCGTTTACAGTTAATTTAGCAGCCGTTGCTGTAGCAATAATATCCAGACGCTTATCTGCTCCTTTATAGCCAACGGTTTGACCGCCTAAAACAAGTCCTGTTCCTTTATCATAAACCAACATGGCAGTAACAGTTTCGGCACCAGGAATATAAGATGTGTGATGTTCTTTGTGAACTACAACTGCATCTGCGTCGAATCCCAAAGCGCGAGCTTGTTTCAACGACAATCCTGTTGTTCCGGCTACCGCTTCGAATACACGCACCACCGATGTACCGAGTGCACCTTTGTATGCATGATTTCCTCCCAAAGCATTCTCGGCAGCAATACGTCCCTGACGATTGGCCGGACCAGCCAATGGGATACGCACTTTTTTGCCATTCACTCTATGTTCAATCTCCACCATGTCGCCGGCAGCAAAAATATCGGCATCCGATGTCTGGAGTTGCTGGTTCACCAACAATCCACCAGCTTCACCTATTTCAAGTCCGGCATCTTTAGCCAGTTGCAAAGTAGGTCGTACCCCAATTGATAACAACACCATATCAGCGTCTAACTCTTTACCATTATCAAGTTTTACCGATTTGGTATGTATTTCGGTCACTCCGGCATTGGTATGAATACCTACGCCATAGGACAACATTTCATTTTCGATAAACCCGGCCGTTTCAGGCTCCATTATAGCCATTACGTGAGGCATCATTTCTACAACACTAACTTTCAATCCTCGCTTAACCAATGCTTCAACCATTTCGAGGCCAATAAAACCACCTCCAACAACTACCGCAGTTTTTGGTTTTTTATCATTGATAAAGCCAGATATTTTATCCATGTCGTTCAGCGTCCATAGCGTAAACACATGATTTGAATCGGCTCCTGGCAAAGTTGGTTTAATTGGGCGACCGCCCTGCGCTAAAATCAATTTTGTATATCCAAAAGATTTTTCTTTACCATCCTGAGCATCCACAGTCTTAATTGTATGTGTTATTCTATCAATAGATGTTACTACTGTATTCACATAAACATCAACATTATATTGTTCTTTGAAACTTTCAGGGCTTTGCAGGATCAGTTTCGAGCGACTTTCAATATCGCCTCCTATATAATAAGGCAAACCGCAATTGGCAAACGAAATATCCGGCCCTGCTTCAATCATTGTAATTTGTGCAGTTGGCGA
>CAYMHE010000159.1:0-1251 GCA_964390175.1 uncultured Paludibacter sp. | reverse complement strand
ATATTTATTGAACCTTTGATATGACCTGAAGCATACTCTCCTTTGGTACGCACATCTAAAATTACCGCACCACTCTTTACTAACTCCGAAAAATCCACACCCGGTTTAAAACCAAATAATTTACTTATCAATTTAAACATATAATACATTAATTTTCAATGAATATTAACACCAATTCTCATCTTCCATCATTCTGTTTTAGCACAACTTCCTGAAAGACGCTGCAAAGGTAATTGTTTTATTTTAAATTACAATAGTATCACTAATAAATTATTATAGCATCACCATTAATTTTATTATCTTTGCAACGAAATTGATATTTCAATCAAAAAAAACATCAGTTAATTATGCTATTCAAAGAAGATATAAGTATTGAAAAGGCACAGGAGCTTTTCAACGACAGCGAGAAGGTGCTTCAGTTTATTGCCGAAATAAAATGGAAAAAAGGATTTGCATGCCGTAATTGTGGTCACACTAATTATTGCGATGGAAAAACCCCTTACTCGCGCCGCTGCACAAAATGCAAAAAAGAAGAGTCAGCAGCCGCCAACACCATATTTCACAACATAAAATTTCCGATCAACAAAGCATTTTACATTGCTTACAATGTATGTGTACTCGGCAGTGACTTATCGACATACAACTACTCCGATCAACTCGGTCTCAACCAAATGACTTGCTGGAAGTTCAGAAAAAGAATTCAAAATTGCATTACAAAACTGGAATACACAGAGAAGAATAAAATTCAAAATATATTGTTATCGGAATATAAATAGTTTTGTTAACTTTGAACTTAAATTCAAATCAGAAAACAATGAACACAAAAACTATTTTTAAAACATTGATTATGTGCGCTTTTCTAATCACATCGTTCAAGGTTGACGCTCAGGACTGGGCTAACCTGAAACGTTATCAGGCAGAAAACGCCGAGTTGAAAACCCCTGAAAAACATGAGAACAGAGTTGTTTTTATGGGAAATTCAATCACACAAGGCTGGGTGGAAACACGGCCTGAATTCTTCAAAAACAATGCATATATAGGCAGGGGCATAAGTGGTCAAACTACGCCGCAAATGCTGGTTCGTTTCCGCCAGGATGTGATTGCCCTTCAACCAAAAGCAGTTGTTATACTGGCAGGCACCAATGATATAGCCGGAAACACTGGCCCTTCGACACTCGAAATGATCATTGACAATCTAGCCTCAATGGCCGAAGTGGCTCGTACAAACAATATAAAAGTGATTTTGTGTTC
>CAYMHE010000158.1:0-2806 GCA_964390175.1 uncultured Paludibacter sp. | reverse complement strand
TACTCATTGGTCTTGGAGCATCAGCACATCAGGCATGGTCGGCTAACATTTTCACAACTGTAGGCGATATGTTCCCAAAATCGGCTGTAGCCACCATTATCGGTATTGGTGGAATGGCCGGCGGTATTGGTTCGTTCATTATCAACAAAGGAAGTGGCGTTCTCTTCGATTACAGCTTAGTGGAATGGGGAAGCAAAACACCGGGATACACCATTGTGTTTTCGTTCTGTGCCGTAGCTTATCTTATTGGCTGGGTGGTAATGAAAACACTTGTTCCAAAATACAAACCTATTATTGTAGATTAATAAACACATTACGAAATGAAACAGAACAAGCTCCGACAATTGCATCGGAGCTTGTTTTGTTTTCGGGTTTCTCATGATATGAACAGCATTATAAAGCCCTTTATGCCATGTCTGACCCCATCAGGCAATGATACACCCGCAATAAGCTGAATTTGGTATTATTATTTCCCCAGCCAACTTTGGTGTTTTTAATTAAATTGCGCAAAAAAAAACCTTAAATATAAATAGTTTGTAGTAAATTTGCGTCCGATTAAAATATTTCAATAAATACTGAAATATAAATACTTATAAATTGTCAGGCAAAATGAAAATAGAAAAAACCGATATAAATTATTTAGTAAAAAACATATTCACCTGGACTTTTCTAAACTTTTCGCTCAATTTACTTGGATTATGGATAAGCAAACTGCTCGATAAGGCCGGATTCAACTACCTCGAAAGCATAAGCAACGAGTTTGTAAAACCAATCCTTATACAGTCGGCCATTTTTGCCGTGGTGACGCTGGTGGCTTATATTTTCCTCCGCAACAAAAAACTAACCCTTTATATCTTCACGTTGGTTCAGTTACTGGCGTTTCATGCTATCTTCTTCCTGAACCTGAGTTCGGAGCACATGCTTCACTTCGAAACCAGAATAGACGATAACGGGCTGAAATACCTGAGCAATATGGGACAGTATTTTATCGACATTCTGTACCTCTACGTTCCCGCCGAAGGCATTTTCAAAGGCAATGTATTTATTCCACGCAACACGGGACTCTTCTACTTCCAATGGATTTTTCTGGTTTTGCTTTATTTTGCAGGAGTTACCTGGCTCACAGCTAAAACAGTTCGGTTCTTTTTTGGCCCGGCCAAAACGCTGCCTGCAAAAACCGAACAAGTCACAACCGAAGCTCTACCTGTTACCGAAACGGAAGCTCCGGAAGAGAACGAAGAAGAAATTCTCCCCGACAACGACAGCGAAACAAGCGTGGCTACGGACGATGAGCCAATCAAAACAACCGAAGAACTGTAAATCAGCTCCACTATATTTATTCTTCTCATATAAAAACCTGTCGGATTTCACGAAGTCCGACAGGTTTTTTGTTTGGTTTGGATACATTCTCGCGGATAACGATTACTTTTCGCGGATAACGGTTGTTTTTCGCTGAAAACAGTTGCTTTTCGCTGAAAGTAACCGTTATCAGTCGGGTTTCTGTTGCTTTTCGCGAGAAGTAACCGTTATCAGTCCGGTTTGGGTTGTTTCTCGCTGAAAGCGGTTGTTTCTCGCCGAAAAACACACATTGAATGATACAAAAAAAAAGAGGCTGTCTCGCTTTTGAGACAGCCTCTGAAATTAATCATTGTTGTTAATGGTTTTAGTTCCCATTAACGATTTTCGAAATCTTATTTAGCACTTTCGTGACTAAAATAGATACCATTTGCTAACTGAGGTACAGCATTATAAGAGCTCTTTGTTCCAATAACGGTAAGTTTATCTCCAACTTTGATACCTTTGGTAGCCAACAGATTCTTTCTGAAATCGCCTGTTGCACCATAACCAGGATAACAACCATACACATAGATTTCGCTGTCGCCGGCTTTCAAATAAAGATTACCATATATTGCATTGGCGATTGATGTAATTTCGCCGGTTATCATAAAGTATTTAGTGGTGTCGTCAGCTTTAGTCAGCACATCAGCAATAGTAGCTGTAGTTACAGGTATAGAGCTTTCAAGTACAGCACCAGCCACTTGTGGAGTTCCATTGTATGCGGCACGTTTACCAACAATTGTGATAATGTCACCTACTTTTAGACCTTTTTTGGCAAAATCGGTAATTTTATAAACATAAACTTCACCTGAGAAATCACTCATATATACTTTCCCGGATGTTGCATCGTCAATTTTGGTAATAACACCAGTCAAACGATACTGACTGTCGCTAACCGGAGCTGCATTGAATTCTGCAATAGATGCTTTTATAATCGCTCCTTTTTGGTTGAGAACTGTTTCAGTGCTATAGCTTTTTGATCCATCAGTAGTTTTGAATGTCAGTTTAGTAGTACGGTCTCCGCCGGTATTAGCTGCGGCTTTGAATTTTACAACAGCTTTGGTTCCTGCCGATTGGATAGACGAAATAGCTAACCATGATTTGGCATCTTCAGGAATTTCTACCGATACGCCTTGTCCCTTACAGGTAAGGTATGTAGTAAATTCACCACCTTCGAGAGGAAGCACTGCGTTACGTACCGAATCAACTTTCACAAGTGATTTGTTGATTTTTACTACAACAACATTGACCAATTGAGCAGTTCCCTGGTAAGTAGATTTTGGTCCTTCAACGGTAACTTCATCTCCTACTTCAAGGTTGAGGCTTTTGAAATTTTTGGTTGCGCCTTTCGCATCGAGAGTACCATATATGTAAAGCGATCCCGTATTGTCAGTTACATACCAGTTACCATATTCTGTATTTGCAATAGAGGTACAAACTCCCGTTACCTGGAAAGTTTTTCCGTCGG
>CAYMHE010000157.1:0-2944 GCA_964390175.1 uncultured Paludibacter sp. | reverse complement strand
GGAGAAATAATTCTTTATCAATCAGATGATTCTACTCAGTTAGAAGTAAGAATTGAGAATGAAACTGTTTGGTTATCACTTAATCAGATGAGTGATTTGTTTGGACGAGATAAGTCCGTCATATCCAGACATATTAGAAGTGTTTGCTGAGGGTGAATTAGAATCATCTTCAGTTGTTGCAAAAAATGCAACAACTGCCATTGATGGTAAAATCTATCAGGTTGAATTCTACAATCTTGATGTGATTATTTCCGTTGGTTATCGCGTTAAATCGAAACGGGGAACTCAATTCCGCATTTGGGCAAACAGCATTCTGAAAGAATATTTGATGAAAGGTTATGTGCTGAATAGCAGAATTGACAGGATTGAGAAGAAAATTTTCGAACACGATCAAAAATTCGATTTGTTGATTAAAACATCGCTTCCGCCCAATGAGGGGATATTTTATGACGGACAGATTTTTGATGCATGGAAGTTTGCTGCCGATTTGGTAAAATCAGCCCATAAGTCGATTATGCTGATTGATAATTATATCGACGACAGCGTATTGCACTTATTGGCAAAACGAAACAAGGGAGTTGAAGTAAAGATATTTACTTCTAAAATATCTCCCGAATTGAAAAAGGACATTGAAAAATTCAATGCTCAATATGAGCCTGTTAAAGTGAAAATTTTCAGCAAATCGCACGACAGATTTCTAATTATCTACAACGAAACAGTATATCACATTGGTGCATCGCTCAAGGATTTAGCTAAAAAATGGTTTGCATTCTCAAAAATAGAACTGAACGCAACCGAAATGATTAACAAACTAGAAAAATAAATAATTATGGAAACAACAAGACAACAAAAAATATCGAGAATGTTGCAAAAAGAGTTAGGAGAAATCTTTTTGTTGTACGCACGCGAACTGCATGGAACATTAATTACAGTAACCTCTGTACGCATTAGTCCCGATTTGGGAATTGCACGCACGCATTTAAGTATTTTCCCTAGCGATAAAGCAGCTGCTGTTTTAGCACAGGTAAATGCCGATACCAAAGCCATTCGCTTTGATTTAGGTAAGCGTGTACGCAATCAGTTACGTATCGTTCCTGAACTTTTCTTTCATAACGACGACTCGTTGGATTATCTTGAGAATATTGATAATCTGCTGAAACAAGATCCACCTTCTCCTTTAAAAGAGGGTGAAGTTATCGAACTTGATTAATTGAGATTTTGATGTCGGACCAAAACTCAAAAATAACAGATAAGTGGCGCGGACTTGCCTTTTCGTTAAGGATAGCCCGCCGCTACTTATTTTCAAAAAAATCACACAATGCCATCAATGTCATTTCGGGGGTTTCGGCTGCCGGTGTGGCCATTGGCACTATGTCGCTTATAGTTGTTCTGTCGGTTTTTAATGGTTTCGAATCGCTTATAGCCGGTATGTTTTCATCCTTCGATCCTGATCTGAAAATTACACTTGCTCAGGGAAAAACATTTGACATTGCTACAGATAAGTTTGAACAAGTAAAGAAGTTAAAATCGGTGGCAGTATTCACCGAAGTGGTGGAAGAAAATGCCTTATTGCGTTTCAAAGACAAACAAATGCCGGCCACCGTAAAAGGAGTTACTTCCAACTTTGCCAAGCTCACCGAAATTGACAGCATTATGTATGATGGCGATTTTGTGTTGTACGATGGAGCTTTTGAACGTGTAGTACCGGGAATTGGAGTGGCATCAGTGCTGGGTCTGGGTGCTCATTTTATCGATCCGTTGTACATATATGCCCCAAAGCGAACTTCAAATATTAACCTTCTTCGGCCCGAAAACAGTTTTAATCAGTCCGAATTATTTATTTCAGGAATTTTTTCGGTACAGCAACTACAGTACGACGACCATTATGTGTTGGTATCCATTCAATTGGCACGTGAATTATTTGAGTACGATGCATCTGTAGTTTCGTGTGTAGAGCTAAAATTAGCACCCAATGTAAATGCCGAAAATGTGCAACAGCAAATTCAGACTTTACTCGGGAAGGAGTATAATGTAAAAAACAGATACGAGCAACAGGAAAGCTTTTTCAACATTATGAAAATAGAAAAATGGATCACCTTCCTGATTCTTAGCTTTATTTTGCTCATTGCCAGCTTTAACATTATCGGCTCGCTTTCAATGCTTATCATCGACAAAAAAGCTGATATTGAAACACTAAGAAGCCTGGGAGCCGACAACAAACTGATTCAACGTATCTTTCTTTACGAAGGTTGGATGATTTCATTTATCGGAGCTACCCTGGGAATTGTTTTGGGAACCTTGATTTGCTTTATCCAGGAGTATTATGGAATTGTGAAGCTCGGTACAGGCTATGTGGTTGACGCGTATCCTGTAGTAACCAATCTGGCTGATGCTTTCTTTGTATTTCTCACAGTAATCGCTATGGGGCTTATAGCTGTATTGTACCCTATACGTTATATCCGGAAAAACACATTACATTGAAATAATTTCACTACATTTCCGTTAATTGTTTAAAAATATAGTTGATGAAAAACCTGATTTTTGTACTGTTGTTTTCTTCTGTTCTCTTCGTTTCGTGCAAAACAAACGATCCGGCACTTGAATACAAATACAATACTAATCCTACATACAGCTGGGGATATGCCGAGTTTTACGGACCCTATTATTCGGAATATATGAATGATAACAATGTGATTTCTTTGTCATTGTTCTCCGATTCGCTGTTTGTCAACAGTACCGGCAGCCTCGATGGCATTGGGCAATATCTGTTCCTCGAAGATATTTTTATCTCACCAACCGACACCATTCTTCCCGATGGAGTGTACGAAATTTCGAAATCAGAAGCTCCGTTCACGGTGGCTCCGGGCGAAAAATTTAAAGCTGATAATAACGAATATGTGATTGGAGCTTATATTTATTTTATCGAGAAAAAAAGTAATTTTTC
>CAYMHE010000156.1:0-2964 GCA_964390175.1 uncultured Paludibacter sp. | reverse complement strand
TCCCACAAAGTGCTTGTTATCATTAAGTCGGCACTATAACGGTTGCAGGCAATAGGCACATTGTGAACGCGACACTGACGAAGAAGCATCTGAATATCAGCTTCGTGAGGTTGAGCATTCAAATCGTCGATCAGAAACACAGCCAGGTTAATTTGTTTACGAACCACCAAAGCAGCTATTTCAGCATCGCCACCCATAGGACCTGAATTCATACAAATTACTTCAGCTGACACCCCTTTTTCTTCGAAAGCTTTCTGTATCAGGCTACCCGTGGTGCCGGTGCATACCAATTTATGTTTCGATAACATTTCTGCGTTAAATACCGCCCACTCTACCATATCGGCTTTGCGGTTATCATGAGCCACTAAAGCTATTGTCAATTGCTTTTTCATACGAGCTTCGTTTTCTTTATTCATTTTGCAAAGTTATTATAATTTTCAAAACAAACTTAGCTCTATACCAAAAATCACAGCAAAATATTATATCATCAAACTTAGTTTTTTTCAATTGAGTGAATGTTTCTAATTTTCAGCACAATATAAAAAACGTTTCTGATCCCGAAAGTAGTGTCGGAAATTCCATTATTTCACTTTTTTGATTTAAAAAAATGAAATTAAAATGCGACAAGTAGAAATACTTTTGGTAAGTAACAATTTTTTTTCCTATTTTTGCGAAGCAATGCAAACGTTTGCATAAAATTATAACACATTATAAAATGAGAAAATTATTATTAATCCTAAGTTTCTTTATTTCGGTCAACGCGTTGGCAGCGACTGTCAAAACAGGCTTGGAAGTACTTGTAGATCAAAAATTTAAATTACTCGAAGGCAAACGCGTAGGACTGATTACCAATCCAACAGGTGTCGACAGTAACATGAAATCGACGATAGATATTCTTTCGGAAGCTCCCAATGTAAAACTTGTGGCTTTATTCGGACCCGAGCATGGTGTGCGTGGCGATGTATGGGCCGGCGATAAGGTAGATAGTGCCAACGATCCGAAAACAGGATTGCCTGTATACTCGCTTTATGGAAAAACCCGCAAGGCGACACCCGACATGCTGAAAGGAATAGATGTATTAGTATATGATATACAGGATAATGGATGTCGTTCATTTACCTACATAAGCACCATGGGACTGGCTATGGAGGCTGCTGCCGAAAACAATATTGAATTTATTGTGCTCGACCGTCCTAATCCGCTTGGAGGATTGAAGATTGAAGGAAATTTGACTGAAGACCCATTTATTTCGTTTGTAAGCCTGTTTAAAATTCCTTATTTGTACGGACAAACATGCGGCGAGTTAGCCCTTATGCTTAACGAAGAAAAAATGTTGGCCAAGAAATGCAAACTCACTGTTGTGAAAATGAAAGGATGGAAACGAAAAATGACCTGGGAAGATACCAAACTGGAATGGGTGGTAGCTTCGCCACACATCCCCCACAAACATTCTTCTTATTTCTATCCCGTAACAGGAATCTTAGGAGAACTTGGCTATATTTCGATAGGTGTTGGTTACACATTGCCTTTTCAAATTGTCGGAGCTCCATGGATCAATGCCGATAGCCTTACAAACTCATTAAACAAACTGCATCTGTCGGGAATTACCTTCCGTCCTATTCATTTCAAACCTTTTTATTCCACTTTCAAGGATGAACATTGTCATGGTTCTGAAATTCATATTATGGATTACAAAAAAGCAAATCTTGCAGAAATACAGTTTTATATCATGCAGGAGTTAAACAAGCTATATCCTGCAAAAGCCGTGTTTGCCAATGCCAACAAAGACAGATTCAACATGTTCGACAAAGTAAGCGGAAGCGATCAGATAAGACTGAAATTTGCCAAAGATCACAATTTCGATGACATAAAAGCCTACTGGAACAAAGACGTTGAAAGCTATCGGAACTTATCGAAAAAATACTATCTGTATCGTTAATTAATTCCATAAACCTATCGAAAATCTAATGAAATTATTCTTACAGGAAATAGAAAAACAAATCCCCACCAACCGCATATACACAGATGAAATGCGGCGTTTGGCATGGGGTACAGATGCCGGATTTTACCGACTGATACCACAAATCGTTATTCACTCCGAAAACGAAGCTGAAATCACACATATTCTAAAAACAGCCAACAAGCACAACATACCGGTAACGTTTCGTGCTGCCGGTACCAGCTTGTCGGGACAGGCCATCAGCAATTCAGTACTAGTTATTGCCGGTAAGAACTGGGAGAAATACGAAGTTGCAGCCGACAGAAATTCGATAAAACTACAACCCGGTATTGTAGGACAACGTGTAAATGACATCCTGAAACCCTTCGGAAAAAGGTTTCCTCCCGATCCCGCTTCGGTAAAATCGGCCATGGTAGGAGGAATTATCCAGAACAATGCTTCGGGCATGAGTTGCGGTACACACGAAAACAGTTACAAAACAATTATCTCGGCACGACTCATTTTTGCTGATGGAACATTGCTTGACACTTCGGATGCACAAAGCAAAGCCGATTTCCTTCAATCGCATCCCGATTTTATACGTCGCATCTGCGAATTGCGCGATGCTGTGCGAAAGGACAAGGAGCTCAGCGAGCTTATTGAACGTAAGTACCGTATTAAAAATGTAACCGGACTGACCATCAATCCATTTATTGAGTTTGAAGATCCGTTTGACATTATTCTGCATCTGATTGTAGGATCGGAAGGCACTTTGGCTTTTCTGGCAGAAGCAACCATGCGTACAGTAACCGATTATCCGTTCAAAGCCAGCGCTATGCTTTATTTTCCGAACATGTACGCTGCCTGCGAAGCCGTTACTAAATTAAAGAAAAGTCCGGTGACAGCTGTTGAAATGTTCGACAGACAAGCGATACGGTCGGTAGAAGATAAGCCCAACGCTATCCCTGAATTAAAAACGCTGCCTGCTGAAGCCGCAGTTTTGTTGATTAAAACCGAAGCCGACA
>CAYMHE010000155.1:0-3005 GCA_964390175.1 uncultured Paludibacter sp. | reverse complement strand
AAAAATGCTTCCACAAAAATAGAAATATATGCTGAAACATTGAATGGCGAAAAAGTGGACGCTGTGATCGACTATGAAGTATATCGCTTAGTTGAATCAGCTGAGTATGCCGAGAAAAAGGATGACAAAACCGAATTGAAAACAGCCGAAAAAGTTGCTTCGGGTCAATACAAAACTTCGGATAAATCATTGGCTCTCGAAATGAAAAAATGGAAATCGGCGGAATATAAATTGGTGTTAAAAACCAAAGATGCTTTTGGCGCTGAGGTGAAAACCGAGCATGTTTTTGTGTTGTACGACAATGCTGATAAACGTCCGCCTGTAAAATCCTACGTCTGGATGCTAACGCCTAAAACCACTTGTGCGGTAGGCGAAAAAGCGGAGATTCGTTTCGGAACATCTACAAAAAACACGGCAGTGTTGTACGAAATTATGCAGGGAAACAAAGTGTTGGAAAGTAAATGGATCAGGTTCAACGATGAGATAAAGACTTTTGAAATACCGTTTAAAGCTGAATATGGAGCAGGCGTTACGGTGTTATTTACGTTTATGAAGGATGAACAATTCTTTACACAGCAGGTACAGATCACCCGCAAAATGGAAGAAAAAAAACTGACTCCGACGCTGAGCGTTTTCCGCGATAAATTGCAACCCGGCGAAAAAGCGGAGTGGACGGTTACAATCCCTGAAACAGCGAAAGAAAAAAAAGCCGCCGAACTTTTGGTAGGCATGTACGATGCTTCGTTGGATGCTATTCGTCCGCACAGTTGGAATTTTAATCCATTCTATCGGGAAGAAATTTTATATTCAATGCCTTGGATAGCGAATAATTTAAGCCAAAGCAATGGCTATGCGCATTTCAATGCTGAAATAAAAGATGTTTACGATTATCGTTTTGATAACCTGAATTGGTTTGGACTGGAATTATCACAGGGATATGGTGGTATTCTCATCAGAGGAGCAAGGTCAAAAGGTGTTCAGGTTGAAGAAGATAAATTTGTTTTCTCGATGGTTGAAAGTGCCGATATGAAAAAAGAAATGGTTGGCTCGGTAGCTATGGAAGAAGTTGCTGAGGATGCTCAGAGCGAATCAAAAAGCTCAGATGATGTAAAAGTCCGTACCAATTTCAACGAAACTGCTTTTTTCTATCCGCAATTGAAAACAGATGTGCAGGGCAATGTGAAATTCTCGTTTACTGCTCCCGAAAGCCTGACGCGCTGGAATGTGAAAATGCTGGCACATACGGCTGATTTATATTTTGGCCAGGCCGAAACACAAGTGGTTACTCAAAAAGAACTTATGGTGCAAATGAATCTGCCGCGCTTTGTGCGTCGTTCGGATCGGTTAGTGTTGACTGCCAGTGTGGTCAATCTCACTGAAAAAGAATTGAAAGCTGATGTTGTTTTTGAATTAATTGACCCGGCCACCGATAAAGTTATAAAACTGAAAGACAATAAAGCTAAATCAGTTGCATTGGCTTCGGCACAGTCCAAAGCTGTGGAATGGGAAGTGAACGAATTTGCGGCTTACGAATTTGTGATTTGTAAAATAGTTGCCCGTGCAGGAAACTTCAGCGATGGAGAACAGAAATATCTGCCTGTTTTGCCTGATAAAATAATGGTCACCGAAAGTATGCCACTCACTATTCGCGGGAACGAAACGCGCATTTTCAATTTCCGTAGTTTATTGAAAAATGCTTCGAAAGTGGAGAGCAAAAACCTGACTGTTGAATTTTCGTCCAATCCGGCCTGGTACGCTGTGCAGGCTTTGCCAACGCTTTCGGCGCCCGAAAACGAAAATGCAATGGATTATTTTACGGCTTATTATGCAAATACTTTAGCCGCATTTATAGCTAATTCGAATCCGAAAATTGCAAAAG
The DNA here is from genome assembly GCA_964390175.1 of uncultured Paludibacter sp. Classification (GTDB taxonomy): domain Bacteria; phylum Bacteroidota; class Bacteroidia; order Bacteroidales; family Paludibacteraceae; genus Paludibacter. Next base: position 1,126 of record CAYMHE010000155.1, on the reverse strand, counting down.
TTTTCGATCAGTGGAATAATGCCAAAGGCAGCAGGGAAGCATTATTATCGAACTTGCAGAAAAATGCCGAATTGAAAAATATGTTGTTGGAAGAAACGCCATGGGTAATGGCTGCAAAGGACGAAACCGAACAAAAAAGGCAAATTGCCCTGCTTTTCGACCTGAACATGCAGAAAAATCAGGGACAACAGTACCTTGATAAATTATTGAAACTGCAATCGGCGAACGGAGGATTTGCATGGTTTGCCGGCATGCCCGATAGTCGTTATATTACGCAGGAGATTTTGCTGAATTTAGCCCGGATCAACAGAATGACAGGACAAAAGACAACGGCTGTAAATCAACAAACAGCCATTAATAAAGCGTTGTATTATTTGGATATGGAAATTTCGAAAGATTTTGCCGAACTGAAAAAACACAATAAAAACTATCAGAAAGAACAATGTGTTGCCGATGCGCAATTGTTTTACCTGCATTTGCGCTCCGAATATCCGGAGGTTCCGGTACATGTTTCGGCGCAGGAAGCCCTGAAGTATTATACTGCTCAATCCGAAAAGTACTGGACCAGCTTCACGCTCTATGGCAAAGCCATGATGGCAATGGTGGCCAACCGGAATGGCAAAATAAAAGTAGCCAGCGAGATCCTGAAATCGCTGAAAGAAAATGCAATGAAAACCGACGAAACGGGCATGTATTGGGCTAAAAATACGTCGGGCTATTTCTGGAACGAACGCCCGATTGCAGTGCAGGCTGCTATGATAGAAGCTTTTGCCGAGGTAAGTAAAAATACTGCCGAAGTGGATGAAATGAAGATATGGTTGTTGAAACAGAAACAAACCCAACGTTGGGATTCACCTTCAGCCACTGTAAATGCCATTTATGCATTGCTTTTGCAGGGGAACGATTGGTTGGGAGACGATGGAAATGTGAGCATTAAAGTTGGTAGCAAAACGCTTCAACCCGTATCGACAGAAGCTGGCACAGGATATTTTAAAGAAACTATTCCTGTGGACGAAATAAAAGCGAATATGGGCAAAGTTACAGTTGCAAAAGCGGACAAAAGTATTGGCTGGGGAGCTATGTACTGGCAATATTATCAGGAGTTAGATAAAATTCAGGGACAAAG
>CAYMHE010000154.1:0-3116 GCA_964390175.1 uncultured Paludibacter sp. | reverse complement strand
GCTTACCCGAGCTCCCCGCGTGCTTACCCGAGCTCCCCGCGTGCATACCCGAGCTCTCCGCGCGCTTACCCGAGCTCCCCGCGCACGTACGGTAACTCTCCGCGTACGAACCGTAACTGCCCGGGTACGCACCGTAAGCACTGCGGTTTAAGTTAATCAGGGAAAAAATAGTACTGTAAATAGCGCAGGAGAAGGCGAAGTCTCCACAGATGAAAGCGCAGGTGCAGGCTCTTTATCTATTGTAGTTTCGTATCATTGTTTTGATGCTACTTTAGCCAATGCCCAAAATATAAAATCTAATTTTTTTGTATCGCTAATGGAGTATTTATCAAATTTCTGATTGAACTTGCCGATAGTTGAAGATAAGAGATTTTCTTGTATAATCTTTCTGTAGTTGGATTGAAGATTTTCGATCGCATTGATAAACATATCGCCATTTACACCATTATCTTCTATACTTGTAAGATATAATGAAAACACCCTTGCAATTTTACTATCCCAAATGGGTCGATTGTTATCTAAAGTATGAGCTAACTTGCTTGTAAATGAATACTGGAATTTCAATATTCTGTCTGTTTCCAAATGATAAACCTTGAATAATAATACTTCCATATCCAGGTCGACACTGCCTTTCAGGCTCTGCATTAATTCAAAATATCCTCGAATGAATTTTTTATCCACTTTTTGAGCATCTAATGTATAAAAATTGCAATACACATATTGAAATATTAAATTGCTTGAAACATCAGTTTTTTCAAATTGTTCCTGTAGAAAATGATACACGGCCACATCCGGTTCTGCGATTTGATCAATAATCGCGTCTTCCGATTCAATTGTTTTTTTTACGATATCTACTAATGACATAGGTTTTTGTTTTAAAGTGATGTAGTTAGAATAGACTTTGTTGCGAAAGTTCCGGATAGTTGACAGGCTGAAGTATTTCGGGATAGTTCCTGTCGGTTTTTGAATTACCTGCCACTTTTGATATTGTATGAGCTTTCATATTTCTTTCGTCATAAGGCAAAATAATGGACTTTATTTCTTCGGTGGTTGACAATGGATTGATCCATTTGTCGGCTGCCTCAAAATCGAGCATCAAAGGCATTCGTTTTTTTGAGTTGTGAATCATTTCCATCAATGGATTTGCAGGGGTTGTCACTATACTGAAAGTATCGTAACACGCTCCGGTGGACTGATCGACCCATGTATCGAAAATTGAACCCAATAAAAAACCGGATGCATTCGTTGGTTCAATAAAATAAGGATATTTGTTGTTGTTGAAATCTCTCCATTCAAAAAAGCCGGACACAGGCAGCAAGCATCTGCGGGAAAGAATGTTTTGAGCAAACGAAGGTTTCTCAAATATAGTTTCACCCTTTGCATTTAATGTTTTATCGCGTAATTCTTGCGCAGCAGCTTTTGTTTTTACCCATGAGGGGATAAGACCCCACTCTTTTAGAACAAATTCATTGTCGGTGATCACAGGCAATTGGGGGTGCGAGAACCCACTGACCATATAAAGGTTAGGGATTTCAGGCTCATTTGGATTTTTCTTTTTCTTTCGGATGCTGGCAGGAAGTCTGTTGTAGTACTCCTCTACGGTCATTAATACACCTTTTCGAATGATGGCAACTGTAAAACACATAAGATTTTAAACGAAGTGATTTGATGATAAAGTATAAATACAAACTATTAAATGAACATATAAAATATAATATTGGTTCAAAACAGTGCTGAATTATGAAACAAAATTGTTTACTTTGTAGTACTTAGTATTATAATGAAGAAGGAAAACAATATGCAGGAATTCAATAAAATAGCAGCAACGAAAAATGTAGAGTTTTTTTCTGCAAACACTGGCACACATGTACATCTGCCTTATTTCGACGGTGGAATTGCAGCAGGTTTTCCCAGTCCCGCCCAGGATTTTGAAGATTTAAAAATTGATTTAAATACCGAGCTTATCAGTAACCCTTCCAGCACTTTTTATGCCAGAGTAAAGGGAACATCTATGCAGGATGCCGGTATATCGGACGGTGATATATTGGTAATTGATAAAAGTATAACACCACACAATGGTGCAACAGCAGTCTGCTTTATCGATGGTGAATTTACATTGAAATATATAAAAATTGAAAAGGATGCCGTTTATCTTGTCCCTGCTAATCCTAAGTTTCAACCCATAAAAGTTACAGAAGAAAACGATTTTTGTATTTGGGGGATAGTAACTTTTTCAATAAAACGTCACCTCAAATAACAATTAAAACAAAGTAGATTTAAACAACTTCCTTCACTTCTTCAGCTTTGCATTGATTGGCAAACAGGTCTGTTCTATCTTCATTTATTTTATCTTCTTATTCCCATGCAATAGAATAGCGCGGGAGCAGGGGAGATGCCGGCTCTTCCAACTACTGCAAGCAGCGACTTTGCTACGATTGGCAAATACCGCAAGCGGCATCTTCGCTTCGCTACGATTGGCACATTTTCTTCGCCTATGCCTGCATTTTTTAAGATTTATCCCCAAAAACTTGCTGTTGTTAAATATGTTATTTATCTTTGGAAACAATATTAAAAGCAATTACATATACAGTCATTTACAGCAACAAAATGCAATGATATTTGGATGTGTAGGGTAGCATATACCGAAAAAAGGATATATATATTGGAGTGACGGCAACAAGTGTAAAAAAGAAGGAACAGACTATTTGCAGCGAAAAAAACCAATAGAAAAACAACAAATGACTTTTTCAAGCGCCAACAAATAATTGTAACTTTGCGCAAATAGACAAATTGAATTAAAAGACAAAATAACAAATGAGTTTAAACACACAGAATCTACAACCAATTATAAACTTCATCTGGACAGTTGCAGACGATGTATTGATTAATAAGTTCCTTGAAAACCAGTACCAAGACGTTATTCTTCCAATGACAGTTTTAAGACGATTGGACTTGGCTCTTGAACCGACTAAAGATAAAGTTTTAAAAACAAATGAAGAGTTCAAAAGTAAAATCGACAACTTATATGGTCTTTTGACAAGCGAACAACATGGAACGGGATTGGCTTTTTACAACACCTCACAGTTTACGATGAAGAAACTGTTAGCTGACCCCAA
>CAYMHE010000153.1:0-3143 GCA_964390175.1 uncultured Paludibacter sp. | reverse complement strand
AAAGGCATGGCGTACCATTTATCTGCCGACAGATATTGAGCAAAAAAGTTTTCGGGCACATATCCGTGCATAGCTGCCCCAATAGCAATACCAATAATCACATAAACAAGCACTTTACTCACTATATCCCAGCCTTCTTTAATAATTGCCGGTAATCGGTCAATAAAAGGAGTTTTCTCATCTTCCCATTGTTCCGATTCTTTTTCCGAATTGGCTTGTAATTCTCTCACCCACGGGCTAAGGTAGCGATCCAGCTTCATTTTGCCCAAAATATATCCGCCAATGATACCCATTACAATACCACTTCCGGCATAAATAAGCGTGGTCTTCAGCCCGAAAAGTCCCAGAAACATGGCAACTGCTACTTCATTCACCAACGGCGATGTGATAAGAAAAGCAAAAGTAACACCCAGCGGAATGCCCCCTTTTACAAATCCGATAAACAGCGGAATAGAGGAGCAGGAGCAAAACGGAGTAATGGCTCCAAAAAACGATGCAAAAACATATTGCATACCGTATAGCTTTTTTTGGGTCAGATAGTTGCGGAGTTTGTCAATTGGGAAGTATGCGTTCACAAGGCCCATCAGCGAACTGATCAGAAACAACAAAATAAGAATCTTGATCGTATCATAGAAGAAGAAATTCACCGAAGTTCCGAAATGCGAATCGGAATGCAGCCCCAATAAATCGTATGTGAACAGATTGACAAGCGGCTGCAAAAAGTAATACAACACAACAAGAGCAGGTAGTACTGTCGCTACAGCAAAAATCAACCTGACTTTTTTATTTTTTTCCATATTAAAATAGTATTCGTCAAATCACGAATAATTTGAATCTTCTTAAAATTGTAAATCGTAGATTTTTAAATTGTAAATTCTTCGTTCTCCTTGAGGGGGTTAGGGGGCAAAAAAGATAATTACATAATAAACCCCGACCCCAATAAAAATCACCGAAACTACCCGGCGAAACCACAATTCAAAAACCTTAATCTGGTTGTAAAGTTTCCCTACATTGCCTACAGCATAAGCAAGTAACCATGCAAAAATTATCACGGGAAGTCCTGTGGCAATGGCAAATAATACAGGCAAATAAAGTCCGCTTGCACTTGCAACTGTCATTGGTATCAGCATTACGAAATACAACACGCCGCTATAGGGGCAAAATGCCAGTGCGAACGCCATTCCCAACAATAAAGTACTCCAGTAGCTGCCTTTGCTTTTCTCGCCAATTTTGTCGGTCAGGCCGGATATCCCGGGGAGTTTTATTTTAATCACATCGAGCATAAACAGTCCAATCAGAATCATAACCGGTCCCAGCAACTTTTCGCCCCAACCCTGAAACAACATGGAAACATTCATTTTGCTGGCTCCAAAAAAGATAATCAGTGCCAGACCGGTGTAACTAATCGCTCTTCCAAGCGTGTAAACCAATCCGTTTATAAACACGCGCTTATTGTCCTTCAAGTCGCGACTAATAAACCCGATAGCCGAAATGTTAGTAGCCAGCGGACAAGGACTTATGGCTGTCATTAGCCCCAAAATAATAGCTGTAACGAACGAGTATTGTGAATTGTCGAGAATTGTTTGCAGTAACTCCATATAATTAATTTGAAAATTTGAGAATATGCTAATTTGAGAATATGCTAATGTTATGATTTTGACGAGCTGATTATTTTGGATAAGATTTTCAGCAATTCGTTTACTTTTTCTATTAAATCAAGATTTGTTGGGTATGAATTTGAGTGTTTGCAAATCAATAACCAATACTCGGTTTCGTCTGCCTCTTTTGCGGCAATTTTCATTTTATGAATAAAATCAACCTTACTTTCAGCATTTTGCGCTTCACGAATATTTGCCCCTATTGATGTTCCCGCTTTCAATAATTGCTGCCCAATTACATACTTTTTGTTCTCGTAAAGCAAATCACAAAATTCAACTATTTCAATCGCAAAAAGAAATGATTTATCAACGATTGGATTTTCCTTGTCATTTCTCATTTTCTTCTCATTTTCTTCTCATTTTCAAATTATAACAGAGCGTCAACCGTCTTTTTAACCTCAGTTTTCAGTTTGTCAGGACTGCTCTTGGCATACATAAAGCCCTTGTCAGTAAGATCGATACGCTTTCCCTTTGTAATAAAAAGCAAAGCCTGACCCTCAGCCTGACATTTTTTGGCAATGGCTTCATTCTGTTTCTCATCTAAATTTATTGATTTAAATGCAATCTGACCTTTTTTAAACTGAGCAGGATACATTTCGGCAATAGCTTCTTTAGTAACTGTTTCCACAGCATTGCAAGTGATGCACCTACGGGTGTAATGAAAATAATAAACCTCAATCTTGTTGCTTACAGTAGTTGCAACCTTTTGAGTTTTTTTGTTTTGTGCTTCAAGCGATAGGCTACTCATTAAAAACGTAAGCATTAAACTTAGAAATAAGATTCGTTTCATAAAATGAAGTTTTTAAAATTAATATTTTGATAATACTTGTTTAATTTCGTCAGCCGACGGAACGCGTCCTTTTATTTCTACTTTGCCATTTACTACCAATGCCGGAGTTGACATTACATTGAATTTCATTATTTCCATAATATCTTCTACTTTCGATATTTCAGCAGTAATGTTGTTTTGTGCCACAACTTCGCGTGTTAACTTTTCAAGTGTTTTGCACTTAGGGCAGCCTGTACCAAGAATTTGAATGTTCATTTTTATATTAGTTTGAAATGTTTGTTGTTTGAAAGTCTGTTGTTTAATTGCAACAAGTTGTTTTTTCTTTTTTCAAGGCAAAAAATGTTTCGAAATAAGCCTGTGCTTTTTCCCAGTTTTCGCGGTTGATGCAGTATTTCACTTTAGGCGTTTCTATTTCTCCCTGAATCAGTCCGGCATCTTTGAGCTCTTTCAAATGTTGCGAAACTGTTGCTTTGGCTATCGGCAGTTCGTTGTGTATATCGCCAAAATAGCAACTGTCCAACGACGCCAAAAAGTTTAAAATTGTAATTCGGGCAGGATGACCCATGGCTTTGGCAAACCTGGCAAGCTGTTCGTTGTCAATGCTGTATTCTTTATTTTTATCGTTTTCCATGATCCAAAATTTAAGCAATAATATTTAATCATTTGTTTTTTAAAATACAGTAACTCGTAACTAT
>CAYMHE010000152.1:0-3159 GCA_964390175.1 uncultured Paludibacter sp. | reverse complement strand
CAGATTTTATTGTCCCGTTCGGTGGAGGAATACAGTTCAATGTCTCGAAAGATTTGGCTGTTCGTTATCAGTATTTATGGTATTTTACAAGCAGCGATACGCACGATATTATCTCCGACCTAAAAGGTCGGAATGATATATTTGGTCAGCATATGGCCAGTATAATTTTTTCCTTTGGTAATGTGGATCGGAAAAAAATTTCCAAACCATACTCCACACGAAAATTTATTAGTTTTTAAGTACTGAAGAGCCATCGGCTTGCGAAAGTTTTCTTCTGTTAAGAATGAACAAAACCTTCTGCTTCTTTTTTTGTTAGTGTTATATATTAACTCTCTTGCTAAATTTGTGTGCTAAAATCATTTACTAACATTTTTTATGCTTAGTCCTGCCAGTCAACTTATTCTTTCAAGTGCAAAGTTGGAGCCTTCAGTATCTGAACTGGAAAGGCTCAATGATTTGATTCCTCAAATAGAAAACTGGGATGGGCTGGTGGCTGAAATCATTGCCCGACAAACTGCTCCACTGTTTTTTAATAAACTACCATTACTCACTAACAGGAATTTAATTCCAGCCGAAGCAACTGCTAAACTACAACAGGCTTATTATAGGTCTTTGAGTAGAGGAATGGTGTTGTACAGTACATTTGAAAAGGTGGCTGAGGCTTTTTACAATGCGGGTATTCAGGTGGTTGTGTTGAAGGGTATATATCTTTCCGAATGGCTGTACGGCGACATTGCTTTGCGGCAATTCAGCGATATGGACTTGCTTGTGAAAAAGGAAGATGCGTTGCAATGTCTGTCTATCCTTAAGAACTTGGGTTTTAAACCGTCGGATGCGGCTGTAACGGAATTCATTTCTTCGCAATCGGAAATTGTACATTATGCGCCAATGGTGCTTAATAATGTCTCCGTCGAAGTTCATATTAAGTTGCACCGTCAGAGTAAGCACTACGACATAAAGATAGATGCTTTTCTGGGCAATGCTGAAAAGCTGTTGTTAAGAAATAAGCCTGTTTATGCATTGGAACTACATGATTTGCTGATTCATCTATGTGTGCATCTCGATAAACATTTCAGAGGAGGTCATGTGCAATTTACGTCATTTAATGATATCGTGAATCTTTTAGAAAAGTTCAAAAATGAAATTGATTGGACTTTACTGGGTCAACGATCTGATTATCATGCGTGTGAACAAACGGTTTTCAAGTTTCTTGTTCTGATTCATAAATTTTATAATGCGGCTTTACCCAAAGCTATCCTTAGTAAATATGGAGCACTTTTGTCGAAGGAAGACGAAGATTTATTTATTGAATACCTCAATGGAGTTTCTGTTCAACAGTATCATGTGGATTTTCATTGGCAGAATATTCGCCGGATAAAGGGGCTTGCAGGTAAAATGCATTATATGCTCGACCTTATATTTCCCCCCAGAAAATTTATGTTGCAGAAATATGGTATTCAACAGCCTGCTTTTTTCTGGTTATGGTACCCTTACAGGTATTATGTGGGACTTAAGGGGTTGTGCAAGCTTTTGGCAGGCAGGGTCGCGAATTGATTCACAATGTTTTCTTTACAGTAACACTATTTGCTGTTAATTTAGTTATAATACCGATGTTCATATTGTATTAATTAAAGTTTTTTTGCAACTTTGCACAAAAATTTAGCACGAGTTCTGTTTATAAACTAAATAAACTTATTTTTTGTATATACTTTGTCATAGTGTTATTTTTTTTAACCTTTTATGTTCGTTGTGGATTGAACATAGAAAATTAAATCTGTTATTTTCTGATTACGAGTATTATGATAACAAAAAGAGAAAAGAAACTATCAAAAATAATGATAGTTACGCAGGTGTTGATTTCTGTATTAACGTTTTATTGTACAGGATTTGTCGTATCAAATGATATTTTTAGTTTTTACGGTTTTCTCTTTGTTACCATCCAAATCATTGTTATCTGGAGTTTCTTATTGTATAAATTCAAACTCGGAATCATTTTCAGAGCTACTGGTTTTGGGAATTTAATACGTGGTTACATTGTAACTATTGGATTAGGTCTTGGTATATTTTATTCAGAGTTTTTTCTTCTTTCCAAATTACAGCACACAGAGTTTTTGCCTTATGCCAGATATATTGCTGCATTTGCTTTATTGAATCTGATTAGTTTGGTGGTATTTAAGCTTGTATTTTACAATTTAATGCGTTATATGCGGCGTAAGGGGCACAACAGTAGGAATGTTGTGATATTAGGCGATGAAACGACAATTCCGTTTATCGATAACTTCATTAAAGCCAAAGATTGGGGATACAATCTGGTGGCTATTGTCTCGCACGACGATGTGTTCAAAGGTCGCTATAAGAAAGCGCATATTGTAAAAAAGCAGGAAACGCTGAAAAAATATGTAACGGTCAATGCTATTGATGATATTTTTTATTGTTTGCCGGTGAATGATAAAAACTATAATCTTGAATTACTTTTAAAGGAAGCCGAGGAGATAGGGGTTACCTTGCACATTATGCAACCTGCACTGCAGCAGAAGCCATTCCGTAAATCAATGTTCAATAAACAATTGAAATATAAGTTTGTAACTTATCAAACTATTCCTAAAAGTTATATGTGTCTTAAAATAAAAGACATGTTCGACTTTGTGTTTAGTTCATTTGTCGTGATTGTTTTGTTCCCGGTGTTTGCACTTATTGCTCTGCTGATTAAAGTCAACGACGGCGGCCCCGTGTTTTTTAAGCAGGAACGCATTGGGCTCAACGGACGTCGGTTTACCTGTTATAAATTCCGGTCGATGGTTGTAAATGCCGAAGCAATGCTCGCAAGCTTGCAGGATAAAAACGAGTCGGATGGACCTACTTTTAAAATAGAGAACGATCCTCGAATAACAAAAATTGGTCGTATATTACGTAAAACTTCCTTGGATGAATTACCTCAGTTTCTAAATGTAATCAAAGGAGACATGTCGGTGGTAGGGCCTCGTCCGCCGCTGTTGAAAGAAGTAAAACTTTATGAAAGATGCCAACTCCGCAGGCTAAGTATGAAGCCTGGAATTACTTGTATTTGGCAGGTAAAAGGACGTAATAAAGTATCTTTTCAGGAGTGGATGCAAATGGACCTTGAATATATTGATAAATGGTCCTTGTGGGAGGATGCAA
>CAYMHE010000151.1:0-3308 GCA_964390175.1 uncultured Paludibacter sp. | reverse complement strand
GGAGAGCCAGTGAATGCTGATATGCAGCCTGAGGCTCGGAAAAATATACCGGCCATTCGCGAAGCGCTTCGAAACGAAAATTATGCACTTGCAGAGCAACTAAATAAAAAATTGCAGGGGTCTTTTTCGCAGTCCTATGCGCCTTTGGGTACGCTTCTGATCGATTTTGATCATAGTGGAAATTATTCAGGCTACCGGCGTGAACTTGATTTGCGAAATGCGATTTCGAAAGTGAATTACAATGTTGATGGAGTGAACTTTGAACGTGAGTATTTTGTCTCTTATCCAGATAAAATGCTTATTATTAAAGTTAAGGTAGATAAAAAAAGTGCATTGAATTTCGACGTGAGGTTCAATAGTCAGTTGAATTATAAACTGAGTGTCAATGACAAGACCTTAACGGCTCGTGGTAATGCGCCCGTTCATGCGGAGCCAAGTTACGTGGCGAAGGAGAAAGATGCAGTTGTTTTCGACCAACAACGGGGTGCCCGCTTCACGACCATTCATAAGATAAAAAACAAGGGTGGAGTTGTTGTTCAGACTGATACGACTATTGGTGTAAGAAAAGCAACAGAAGCTGTTATTTATATAAGCATTGCCACAAGTTTTAATGGCTTTGATAAAAACCCGGCAACCGAAGGGCTTGATGATGTAGCGGAGGCTGCAGTAAATATGACAAATGCATTTAAAAAACAATTGAATAAATTGCGCGAGCATCATGTGGCCGATTACCAGACCTATTTCAATAGGGTGTCTCTTTGGCTTGGTAATTCTACAGCTCCGGAATTGCCACTCGACGAACGCTTGAAACGGTATGCAACAGGTAAGGAGGATAAGCAGCTTGAAGTGCTTTATTTTAATTTTGGAAGATACTTGCTGATTTCGAGTTCGCGTACTCCCGGTGTGCCTGCTAATTTGCAGGGTATCTGGAATCCGTACATGCGTCCGCCATGGAGCAGTAATTATACTACAAATATCAATGTGGAGGAAAATTACTGGCCTGCTGAAATTTGCAATTTATCCGAAATGCATCGTCCATTGCTTGGATTTATTGAGAATGTTGCGAAAACAGGTGCTGTTACGGCTCGCAATTTTTATGGTTGCAAAGGATGGTGTCTTGCCCATAATTCCGACATCTGGGCCATGAGTAATCCTGTGGGGAATTTTGGTGAAGGTGATCCTTCCTGGGCTTGTTGGAATATGGGCGGAACCTGGATAAGTACACATCTGTGGGAACATTATCAGTTTACTATGGACGAGGAGTTTCTTCGTCGGAAAGCCTATCCGTTGATGAAAGGTGCAGCCGAGTTTTGTTTAAATTGGTTGGTAGACGATGGTAAAGGAAACCTTGTTACTTCGCCTTCCACATCACCCGAGAATAAGTACGTCGCCCCTGATGGGTTCATTGGTTCGACTTTGTATGGTGCGACAGCCGATTTAGCAATGATACGAACGTTGTTTTCACAGGTCTTAATGGCTGCCGAAATTCTCAAGGTTGACAATGCTTTTTCCGATTCTGTAGGCAGTGCATTGTCGCATTTATATCCATACCAGATAGGGAAGGATGGAAGCCTGCAGGAATGGTATCACGACTGGTCTGATGAAGATCCTAAACACAGGCATCAGTCTCATTTATTCGGACTGTATCCGGGTCAGCATATCTCCCCGGTGAAATCACCCGAACTGGCACAAGCGTCGCGTGTGGCTTTGGAGATAAAGGGCGACGATACCACAGGTTGGTCCAAAGGTTGGCGTATTAACCTCTGGGCGCGGTTGTGGGATGGCAACAGAGCCTATAAAATGTTTCGTGAATTGCTGAGGTATGTGGATCCGGATGACTATAAAGGTGCAGATAAGAAAAGCGGTGGTGGTACTTACCCGAATTTACTGGATGCACATCCTCCTTTCCAGATTGATGGTAATTTTGGAGGAACGGCTGCAGTTGCCGAAATGTTGTTGCAGTCCGACGAAACTGAAATGCGTCTCCTTCCTGCATTGCCAACGGACTGGAGCGATGGTAGCATTGCAGGTCTTAAAGCGCGTGGTAATTTTGAGGTTTCGCTGCGTTGGGCAGAGCAAAAGCTTAAAAGTGCTGTAATCAAATCCAATAGCGGGAAATATTGTCGCATTGTTACGAAACAGCCTTTGGCGTTGGATGGACGAGAGCTTCGGTCGGTTAGTGTGGGAAATGGGTTTTATTTGATCGAATTCGAGACAATCAAAGACAAAACCTACGTTTTGAAATTCATATGAAAATACTGATTTGTTTGTTTTAAAAGTAATTTGCTATTTGTTAGCTTGTTGTTGCGATAGCGTTCGCAACGATATGATGATTTTGTATTATGAATTTATAAATTTTTGTTTTTTATTATAATAAAAAACAAAATGAGCATTTATTTGTTATAGTAAAAAAAATAAATGGCATGAAGCGTTGATTTCTAATCATTCAACCTGAATATTGAAGAGTTTATACTTGTTTTACACCAAATTTGAAAAAAAAGAACAAAATGTCAGTGTTTATCTGAACTTTCTTTTTAACAAAATGTTTACATTATACAGTACGTTAAGCATCAAATGTTTCGATGCAAAATCGCGTAGCTTTTGTTGGCAATGTATTGTACTTTTTTATATCAAGAGAAAAAAATAAAAAGCAATAATAAACTATCTATCACAACTCACTAAAAAACAAACAGGAATATGAAAATCGAAACTGAAAAACTCGTTCTTCTTGGATTGGACGAAAATTTGAAAGCGCTTATGAGCGTTCCATCCTACAAAATTGGATCATTTACATTCGATGTTGAAAAACGATTGCTAATTTCAAAAAATGAATCGGTAAAACTTACCGGAAAGGAATCTTATTTACTTGTATTGCTTGCGGCTAATGCCAATACATTCTTGGAACGTAAGTACATTTTAACTACTATTTGGAGAGAAGACAATTTCCGTACTTCAAGAAGCATGGATGTGTATATCTGTAAATTGCGCAAATTGTTGAACAAAGATGAAAAAATAAACATCGTTAACCTTCACGGTAAGGGACATAAAATGATTATTAGCTAATAAGCAGTAGTAGCGGCAAAAAGGCTTTAAAAGTCACGTTATAAGGAGACTTTAAACACTTAGCGTAATTTAATTGCGATGAGTGTTTAGGGTTTTTTTTGTGCCGTAGCCATTGTGGTTTTATGTGTTTGTTCGCGTAGTAAAACAAAAAACCTCTTTTATCAAATAATTGATAAAAGAGGTTTTTTTTGTGATCCAGCTGGGGCTCGAACCCAGGACCCCATCCTTAAAAGGGATGTGCTCTA
>CAYMHE010000150.1:0-3331 GCA_964390175.1 uncultured Paludibacter sp. | reverse complement strand
AACGCATATCACTACATTTAAGTTGAAAAAATTGTATGTATTTTTCAACTTAAAAAACAAACAAAGGTCAGCCTCATACCGAAGCTGACCTTTGTCATGTATTTACAATTGGATATTTTTATTTCAAATCATCCGAGGTATAAGCTTTTGGCAATTTGCGCAAGTTGTATTGCGAAGCCATAATTTCGCCATAAGCTCCGGCCGAACGAAGCGCAATGATATCGCCGCGTTTGGTTTTATTCATGCTGTATTCTTTGGCAAATGTATCCGACGATTCACAGATAGGACCAACTACATCGTATTCTTCTTCGGGCAACTCCGAGCTAAGGTTTTCGATGCGGTGATAAGCCTGATAAAGTGCCGGACGAATCAATTCAGTGAAACCTGCATCAAGAATCGCAAATTTCTTTAAAGTTCCTTCTTTTACGTAAAGCACCCGCGAAATAAGACTTCCGCATTGAGCTACAACGGCACGTCCGAGTTCGAAGTGCAATGTTTGTCCGGGACGTAAAATCAGGTACTTGCGGAATACTTTAAAATAGCTTTCGAAATCAGGAATGGATAAATGATTTGGATGCTCGTAGCTGATCCCTAATCCTCCGCCCACATTCACGTGTTGAAGTTTCACCGATTTACTTTCGAAATACTCCTGTAATTCATTTACTTTTATACACAAATCCTGAAACGACGACATGTCGGTAATTTGCGAACCAATGTGGAAGTGAATGCCCACCATTTTGATGTTAGGCAAAGTAAGCACTAAATCAGTCACTTTATCCAACTCGCTCAGGTTGATACCGAACTTGTTTTCGCTCAGTCCGGTAGTGATATAGTGGTGCGTGTGCGCGCTTACATTCGGATTGATGCGCAAAGCCACGCTGGCAGTTTTGCCTTTAGCGCCGGCCAATTCGTTGATAACTTCCAACTCAGGAATAGATTCAACATTGAAGCAGAAAATATCGTTATCCAAACCAAGATTGATTTCCCAATCGGCTTTTCCCACACCAGCAAACACAACTTTAGAATTCGGAATTCCGGCATCCAAAGCAGCCTGTACTTCGCCACCACTTACACAGTCGGCACCAAGTCCGGCATCTTTAATCGTTTTCAGTACACTTGAGTTTACATTGGCTTTCATGGCATAATGTACCTGAAAGTTCGAGTTAGCTGTTTGGGCATTGATTTCGGCAAGCGTTGCACGAAGCGTCTCCAAATCGTAAAAGTAAAATGGCGTTTGAATGCCTGCGAATTTATTTACAGGGTAATTTGCTTTCATCATTATTTTAATATTTTTGATAGATATATAAAAAAAACCGACCTGCAAACAAGTCGGTTCTTTAATAAGTTTATTCGTTGAAAAGTCCCTGACTCAGCGCTACCAAAGCACGTTTTTTGTCGTCGGCATTTATCAGGAACGAAACATTATAGTTGCTCCCGCCATACGAAATCATACGAACAGGAATATCTTTCATTGCATTTACTGCTTTGGCCTGAAAGCCTACGTTTTCGGCAGGAAGATCACCTACAACACAGATAATAACCATATTGGGGTCAACAGTAACAGTTCCAAGTTTTTTGAGACTATTTAATATCTCATCCAACTTCTTGGTATTGTCAATGGTAACCGAAACTCCTACTTCCGAAGTTGTAATCATATCGATAGAAGTCTGGTACGATTCGAAAATTTCGAATACTTTGCGTAGGAAACCGTGCGCCAGCAACATACGACCCGATTTAATTTTGATCGCCGTGATGCCATCTTTTGCTGCTACAGCCTGGATAGTTCCTTTTTTGCTTTGCATCGAAATCAGCGTTCCGTGTGCTTCTGGCTCCATGGTATTGAGCAAACGAACTGGGATATTGTTCAGCTTGGCTGGCAAAATACAGGTGGGGTGCAGAATTTTGGCACCAAAATAAGCCAACTCAGCAGCCTCTTCGAAATGCAGGTAAGGAACCGGTTTAGTGCCTTCCACAAAACGAGGATCGTTATTGTGCATTCCGTCAATATCAGTCCAAATCTGAATTTCATCGGCTTTCAGTGCAGCACCAACAAGCGAAGCGCTGTAGTCGCTACCGCCACGTTGCAGATTGTCAATTTCGCCATAGAAATTACGGCAAATATAACCCTGGGTAATATATATCATTTTGTCAGGTTGTGCCTGCAATTGTTTTTCAAGATTTTCGGCAATGTAAGCCGTATCAGGTTCTGAGTTTTTATCAATACGCATATACTCCAACGCAGGAAGCAACGCACTGTTTTCACCTATTTCCTGTAAATACAGTTGGAACATAGCCGTCGAGAGCAATTCGCCTTGTGCCAAAATTGCTTTTTCCTCAAACAAAGTGAATACAGATTTTGAGAAAGAACGCAGGTATTCAAAATGAGTTTTAATAATCTGTTTCGCTTCGGCTTTACAATCAGCTTTCGAATAAAGATCCTCAATTACATCATAATACTTCTGTTCAAGCGAATTTATTTTTTCCAATGCACCTGAAGTATTGTTTTTGTAGAAATAGTCCGAAATTTCCACAAGGCTGTTGGTAGTCCCCGACATGGCCGAAAGAACAACAATTTTTTGTTCTCCATCGCAAATTAGTTTTGCCACATCTTTCATACGGGCTGCCGAACCAACAGATGTACCTCCGAATTTTAATACTTTCATTTCTTTCGTGTTGAATTTTTAATTGTATAAAAAATTGAACTGCAAAAGTAATAATTATTTCTCAATTCTACACATTTGATAATTCGATTTAATACTTTACATTTGCAAAAAAAAGTACTTTAATGGTTATGAAAAGAGCATTTCTACTATGTTTTTTGTTCTTATTTGGTTTTATTTCTGCTTTTGCCCAGCAAGCATGGATTCGTATAAATCAGTTAGGCTACCTGCCTGAAAGTATCAAACGCGCCGTAATGTTAAGTGATTCGGAACTGCAACTAAGTGCATTTTCGATACATGACATGCTCACCAATAGCAAGATAACGAAACTTAACACATTAAATGCAGCTTCAAGATTTATTGTCATTTTATGCTTATATTCTAAATTTCAGTCTATTTGGGTTGCAAGGGGCTTATTATTTAAAAGCTGGTGAAATGAATCTAACGGACTTTGCTTATTAAATTGATGTATTGAGAACGAGCTGACAATATCTTAAGTGTTTTGGAAAAACTACAAATATGATTTTTTCAGCTGTAATTGTTCGTGTAGAGGTTGATAAAGAGCACAAAAAAAGGAAGACTAAATAGCCTTCCTTTACATTTGGGTGGAAAACGGGGCTCGAACCCGCGACCTTCGGAACCACAATCCGACGCTCTAACCAACTGAGCTA
>CAYMHE010000149.1:0-3497 GCA_964390175.1 uncultured Paludibacter sp. | reverse complement strand
TTTGTTTATAGCTTCATTTCTTGAAAAAAGAAACGTTCAAAAGTCTGCGACGTTTTGAAGTTTTGGGTGTGTGTTTGTTGAATTGTCAACTTGTGTTATTACAGAACTTAAGATACACACAGTTTTCTGCACACACAGTCTCGATACAAAGATGTTCTGGAGCACTTCCGTAACATACCGGGAACTTCCCCTAATGTGCCGCGAGTTCCCCCTGATGTGCCGGAAGCTTCCCCTAATGTCCCGTGAGTTCTCCCTGACGTGCCGGAACTTTCCCCTGATGTGCCGCGAGCTTGGAGTAACATCCCGGAACTTGTCCGGTCTCTTCCTTTACGAAAATTTTATTTGTTTTGTGTGAAAGCTTTTAACCTGATATCGAGCAAAGGAATTTGGTCGAATCGGACAAACGAAACACAGGCTCGCAATCCACTTATATTCTCACTTCCGGTTATATTTAGCGATATAGCGCTGATGCCGTAATAAAGAAATTCTTTCATAAGTTGAGCGCTTGTCATTCCGGGGTAAGCTATTGTGAAATAAAAACCATCAGCCAGATCACCGTCGTTATCGCAATAGAAGATATAAAATCCATGTTTTAAGAAAATCTCTTTCATTTGCCTGGCCTTTTCTCTGTAGGGTTGAAGGTAGGCTACAAAATCAATAGAACCATCGTTGGCAGCTTTAAGCATTGCAGCAAGTGCATATTGAGCTGTGTGCGCTGTTCCGGCAGTTGTGGCGTAAAGAACACCATAAGTGATAAAATGACCGAGTACGTCGCTTGTAAAATAGTTTTTTAAGTTTGGATACTTTCGGGTTCGAAGTTTTTCAGATGTGATCATCATTCCGATGCGCTGTCCGGCATAGCTAAATATCTTTGATGCCGAAAGCAGCAAAATGTAATTTTCGGTATGGCGGGCTACAGTGGGTTGATAGGGTTCAACGCCGGGTTTGCCATAGTCTTTTCTGAAATCCATACCAAAATAAGCAAGATCTTCAACGACAATTGCATCGTGTTTTGTTGCCAATTCACCAATTATTTGCAGCTCTTCCTCGCTCAAACTAATCCACGATGGATTGTTAGGCGAAGAATAAGTGATTGTGCACACATTGTTTTCGGCAAGATAGGACTCCAGTTTCTGTCGGAGTTTCTCTCCTCTGAAATTTAGAATATCAAAGGATTTAAATGGCAAACCAAGTAAATGGAGCTGAGACTTATTTACCGGAAAACCGGGATCGATAAACAGTGTATAAGGCTTTTGGGGGTTTGTTCGGCCTGCGGCAAGCAAAGCGGCAAAGCTGCCCTGCATACCTCCGGATGTGGGTACGCAATTCAAAGGCGATACATCTAAATTTATAAAGAGTTTTACGAAGCGTGCAATTTCATTTTTGACAGACTGAACTCCTTCAATATTTGGGTAAGAGTTGGCCAGTCCGAGGTCCAGTGCCGCTTTTTCGGCTGCTACACCAATGGCTGATGCAGGCAAACCAGGCACTCCCATTTCCATGTGGATAAACTCTTCAGCACTCACTTCTTCTATTTTTGCTACCAATTTACCTACTTCCCGTATCGACAGGCGGGTAATATCTGATTCGCCGAATTGTTCATAAACTGAATCGACGAGTTCTTTTTTTATAACCATTTTTGTGAAAATTATTTTCTAAAGTTGATATGCTGCTTTGATAAATCCCCCGGAATTTAATAACGGGCTTATTTAGGTCTCCTATCAATCACTCTCACTGCTTTCCCTTCGCTACGCGCTATTGTTTTTGGCTCAACCAGGGTTACCTTTACGCTCAGCCCAATGGCGCTGTTCAGGGCTTGCTGTATCTTTCGCGAGAGCATTTGAAGATCACGAATTGTTTCTGCCATTTTCGATTCATCCATTTCCACCTGAAGTTCCAATGTATCCAGGTTATTTTCGCGGTCGACATACAGCATGTAGTGCGCACTTGTTTCGCAAAGTTCAAGCAATACGTGTTCAATTTGAGATGGGAAAAGATTTACGCCACGAATAATAAGCATATCGTCGCTACGCCCCGTGATTTTCTTCATTCTTACGGAAGTGCGTCCACATTTACAAACTTCGCGGTTCAAAGTTGATAAATCACGTGTATTATATCTCAACAATGGAATTCCTTCTTTTGTCAATGTTGTAAATACTAATTCACCTTCAGTTCCTTCGGGTAAAGGAAGTTTTGTTTCAGGATCTACGATTTCGGGAAAAAAATGATCTTCATGTACATGAAGTCCGGTGTGATATTCACAGTCGTTGGCAACTCCGGGTCCCATTATTTCGCTCAAACCATAAATATCGTAAGCTTTTATGCCCCATTTTTTTTCTAATTCGAGTCGCATGTTTTCGGTCCATGGTTCGGCACCAAAAATTCCTGTTTTTAATTTCATGTCGGCCAGCGAATAGCCATATTCGGCTAAAGCATCACCTAAATGTAAAGCGTATGACGGTGTACAGGCCAAAACAGTTGAGCCAAAGTCCGACATGAGCTGTAGCTGGCGTCGGGTATTTCCTCCCGAAATGGGAACGACAGTGCAACCTACATTTTCGGCGCCGTAATGTACTCCCAGTCCACCTGTGAATAATCCGTAACCATACGAAACCTGCATTACATCTTCGGAACTTATTCCTGCCATCGTGAGGCAACGCGAAAGAACCTCGCGCCAATTATCAATGTCTTTTGCTGTGTAACCAACGGTTGTGGGCTTTCCTGTAGTGCCACTCGAGGCGTGTACGCGGACAATTTCTTTCATTGGGGCTGCAAATAATCCGAAAGGATAATTGTCGCGTAAATCCGTTTTATAGGTGAAGGGGAGCTTTGTGATGTCGTCGATTGACAGAATGTGTGACGGATTTATTCCCATCTCATCCATTTTCTGTTTGTAGAAGGGTACGTTGTTATAAACTCTGTTTACCAATTCAATCAATCGTTCACTTTGTAAAGCGCGTAATTCTTCCCTGCTGATGCATTCAATTTTTTCGTTCCAGATCATTTTGTGATTTTCAAATCAGATTCATGTATAGATTTTAATTGATTCGCAATTATAACTTCGAAAGCTTTTTCACGGTCGTTGGTGCGGAGTACCAACACTGATTTGCTTCCAAAGCTAAAAGCGTAAACGTATTCGATGGAAAGTCCGGCAGAAAAAAATAAATCGATAATTTTTGACATTGAGCCGGGCGCTGCACTCATTTCGAGAGAGATTACTTCATGTATTCTGACGGGGAAATTCTCGGAGCGTAAAATCTCTACGGCCTTTTCGGGGTCGGAAACCAACATGCGCAGCAAACCATAATCACTGCTATCGGCTACTGTAAGTGCATTGATGTTGATGTTGTTTTGAGCCAGCACAGCCAAAATTTTATTTAAATGCCCGGCTTTGTTTTCGAGAAAAACTGAAATTTGACGTATTGTCATAATATTAGATTTTTAATTATTGTTGTCCGATAAAAAATATTATTATTGAAAATCGTCCTGTAGCTGTT
>CAYMHE010000148.1:0-3642 GCA_964390175.1 uncultured Paludibacter sp. | reverse complement strand
CATTAGAAACCGCTCCATATACAGTTCCTGATGGAGTGTGAGTTGCCACAATGGTTGCACCTATTATAGGCTCAGCACCAGAATTCACCTTTCCTGCAATTCCGGATGTTGTTACTTGTGCATTTAGTGTTGTCGTTAGTACAACAAAAAATGCAACCATCAATTTTTTTAGTTGTTTCATTTTTTTTGTGTTTAGTTGAAAAATGATTTTTTTTGATTTATAATAATTTGCTCAATAATTTGAACCCAAAATTTTAATTTTATACAAATAAAGATATTTGATAACAGGGTAATTTCCTGGTTTTTTATACTTTTGTTAGCTTTAGCATTGACTTTTACTTACCCCTGTTTCAAATACAATGTAAAAACACTTAATCTCACGAAATTTGAAAACAGAATGAAAGCTCTGTTTTTTCTGATTATCTTTGCAAATATATAAAAACTCTTGTTAAATATCGTTACAAGTAAATTATTTTTATCAACAGATGAACACCCAAAACAGGTAAAAAACGGCTTTATAATTTTTGCATTTCCACTTCAAAAACTAATCAGAACAAAATAGATTCGAATCAGTTTCTTTTTAAAACAAATACACAAAATACAATAACAGTTTAACACACCAACTGCGAATAGTTGCTTTTTCGGGTATCAAAAGTTTCTACAGATAATGTTACAAATTTTTTACAAAACAATAAGTCTTTGAACCGAAAGCTAAGGAATGAATTGAAAAACAACTGTCATCATAACTTCAGATGCTTTGGCTGCCGGAAGCTGCATTTCGATCAAAAACCGAAAACTTCATTTTCAGGCATAAATTTTGTAAACAAAGTAAAAATCCAAATCGACTTCAAATAAATCAGCAATTCGGAGCAATATCAGCAATTGGAATTGTAAAACCAAAGAACAAACTAAAACAATAATAATCACCTATAAAAAACTAAATTTTATGAAGAAAGCAGTATTCATTCTTATGATTGCATTGTTCACTCTTTCGTGCGAAGATGAACCTGAACAACTACAGTGGAAAATCATCGATCTGGCTGTTGCACAAAATGACTGGGTTTATAACCAGGATGTTGATAAATTAAATGGTTACTTTTCATGCCATTTCGATATGCCCGAAATTACGCCTTTTGTGTACAACTCAGGTACTGTAGTTACTTACACAGAGATCGGCAACTCGCAGCAACCATTGCCTTATGTGCGCCACTACGAAAACGCACTGGGCAACTTATGGACACAAACTGTGGATTACAGCTTTAGTAAAGGCGGATTGGACATTTATGTTACTAATTCCGATTTTTACAATGTGGACAATCCGGCAAGTATGAAATTCAGAGTAGTATTAATGTATTGAGCTACATACTACCAACAAACAATCACTTATCAAAACCGTGCAACTTTAAAAAGTTTGCACGGTTTTGTTTTACCTCCCCCACCCTCTCTATGTTTTTTTTTGCAAGCTGCAGTCCAATAAACTTTCAGCTTAAGGTCTGCAACTCAAACATCCATAAAGTATAAAAAAATTTGTACTTTTGAAGAAAAAAATCCCTCAACAATGAATCAGGCGACTCAGGAATTTATTCGCACCCACGAAAAGGATAATATTTTTGCTATCAGTTTAGCGGCACGCAGTTCCGACGAAATTGATTATCAATTAGCAATACGGCAGATCAATGGACGACAGAAAATAAAACTGAAAGTTCCTACACTTTACAATTGTCCTCACATTTTATATCCGGTACAGCTTTCGCTCGAACAATCCTCGTCCGAATCCACTGCACTTTACAAAGCTGCGCACTGCAAAGGTGAAACTTTTGTGGATCTTACTGGTGGTTTTGGTGTCGATTGCAGTTTTATTGCCCGGAATTTCAGCCATGCCGTGTATGTGGAACGAAACAATGAACTTTGTACGCTTGCCAGCCATAACTTCGAAGCGTTGGGACTGAAACAAATACAAGTAATGAACAGCGATGCCGAAGCTTACCTGAAAACAATGTCGCCGGTGGATGTACTGTTTATCGACCCTGCCCGACGCAGCAACACAGGCAAAAAAGTATTTCGTCTCTCGGACTGCGAACCTGATATTGGACAAATCTATCAATTATTGAAAGCAAAAGCACAGAGACTGCTTATCAAGCTGTCGCCTATGCTCGATTTATCGCAACTAATGGCCGAACTTGAAACAATCAACGAAATTCATATTATTTCGGTCGATAACGAATGTAAAGAAATACTACTTATTATCGATACTGCTTTGAGTAACTCCCCCTTTATTCATACAATTAATATGACAGGGCAAGAGCAACAGGTTTTCAGCTTCAAATACTATGACGAAAGTCAGTCAACAGCCCTGTTGGCCACCGAAATAGGCTGCTACCTTTATGAGCCCAACGCATCCATACTTAAAGCAGGAGCTTTTAAAACCATTGGCAATCAATACAACCTTAAAAAGTTACATACAAATACTCATTTATACACATCGGACGCACTGGTACCTCATTTTCCAGGTCGTATATTTAAAGTAGACGCTGTTTCCGGCACCTCCAAAGCTGATATAAAAACGCTTAAAAACACAGTACCTAAAGCCAACGTGAGTGTCCGTAATTATCCTCAAAGCGTAGAAGCTTTCAGACAAAAAACAAGTATCAGGGAAGGTGGCAATGTGTATTTATTTGCCTGTAAAACTGCCGACGAACGTTTGGCTATAATTCAATGCAACAGAATAAAGAACAAAGACGAAAGACAAACAAAAGATGTTCCGGATGCTGAGATTTGGTTTTAAAATCAATCATCTACAGAAGACGATTGTTAAGATTTTATAAAAAACAATAGTATCAAGAATACAATGAAGAGATACGAATTAATTTAGCCATCGAATTGCTGATCGAAAATCAACGATTTGAAACAAAAAAACGATATTTACAAACTTTCAAAAAACATCAATTTAAAATGAAAAAGATTTATTTGATTTTCGTACTCTCATTTGGTTTTTTATTAAATTCCAATGCTCAGATCCCGACCAACTCGCTAAAAAGTGCAGCAAAAAAAGCAACTACTGCAGCCACTACCGCCGGTATTGATATAAACTCAGTTTCGGAAAAAGTAATGACCAAACTGACTACTGCACTAAACCTCACGAAAGAGCAGCAACCTAAAGTACTGTCGACTGTTACTAATTTTCTGAAAAGCAAATCGGAGATACTACCATTAGCAACTTCCGATAAATCAAAATACAACACTCAACTGAATGCGCTCACTACTAACCTTACATCGAAACTGAAACCAATCCTTTCTGCAACGCAGTACACAAAATTTTTAGGCTTAAAACCCACAACCAATACTGCAACTAATGTTTTATCGCAACTTTTCTATTGATAACCAAAGGTAGCCAGGCATCGTCGCAGGCCCATTCACAATTTTAAACAAAGAACTGTCCTCAACATAAAGGATAGTTCTTTGTTTTTATTTATGGCTGGTTTGAAGCAAAAAAAACTTACACTTCCCATTCTGCTTTTACTATTTTTCACTTTTATTGCATTTAAATCCGCATATTTAATTATAAAATGTGCAGTTATCCGAAACAGATTGCACAAATACCAAAATATTGTGTACTTTTGTGCGCTATATCCGGTAAAAACT
>CAYMHE010000147.1:0-3672 GCA_964390175.1 uncultured Paludibacter sp. | reverse complement strand
TTAGATTCAAATTAAAAACAATAGACGAACAACTTTCAATTATTCGTAATAACGGAAGACAAACATTCCTTGAAACAAAACCGGAAAATTTCAGTAGAATTCTTCACGACTATTCAGATACCAAAAAAGGATTTGTTATTTGGAAAGATTTGTTAGAGGAACAAATAGACTAAATTTGTTTTTAATTTAAATCTCTTACTTTTAGTGCTTTATATTTGTGGGTAGTTCGCAGAACATTAAATACAAAATGATTAGACCCAAAATGCTTTTGCTTTCCGTTCTATTTCAGAAGGAGATATTTTGTACTTAACTGCAACCTTTCTCCATAAGGAAACCGCCTTAGTTACTTCTTCTTTTATTTCTGAAGCACGTTTGTCGGATAGCAAATAGTAAGGAGCGGTATTCATAACTAAATCAATATCTAATGAGTTATCCACTTCATCAATATTCAGTTTAAGCCCTGTTCCTGTTTCGTTTGCATTAATGTCAAATGCTGGTGATAGGATCCAACCGTCTTCAGTGTATAGAAACCCATGATTTCGTAAATGATCATCCGTATTGGAAACGCAAACGGAAAATAGAACTCTTCGGAAAAGCTCTTCCAAATTTGCCATTGTATCTGTACATTCAGACTTAATAAATGAAACTAAATCCAAATAACTTACTCCACTGTCTGCATCGTCTCCATCTGTCCGTTGTAGCAGTGTCATAGCTGAAGCATAATGAATCCGCTTTTTGTCTTCTGTCCTGTCAAAACGTTGGGATAAATAAGTATGATAAGGGGAAGCAAGTTTTTTTATAAAAGCATTTGGAACCGTAATTTTAGCTTGAATGGCTAGTTCATGGACAACCATTTCCCACAACCCAATATCAGAATCATCTTTTTTACTTGGGAATTTAGCGATCCACTGTTTTCCGTTTGTGTCAACAACATCTGCTTTAGGGCGAGCTCCTCCCAGTGATGAACCAGGAGCAATGAGTTGATTAATCCATTTCAGGGAAGCTTCATCTAACTCGTCAGCATTTTTTTCATATTGTTCAACCGCGTATTCAAGATCTCTTAATGATGTCCAGGGTGGAGCTGCTAGTCGTTCATCGTTGCTCAGAAATTCACCATCTTCGTTTTCTTTAAAACGGAGTCCACCCATACGGTGACTATCGTGTACACCTAATAAAAAATCAATTCCAAATAAAGTGCGAGGTTCTGTTTTCTCAATTTTAGACAAAAGGATTTCTCTACGCTTCATCAATAGTTGCCCCCATCTGTCCGGTGAAGAATCTTTGAAAATGCCGAAATTATCATTCGAGGATGCATAATGTAATCCTGAGAAAAGAGGCAACTCTGGATCAATAGAAATGCCGGTCTTTATCCATTCATTGTCATATTCAAAAGAATACACAGCTTTGCCCCGAAGAGAAGCAAAATATAATCTTCCTATCAATTCAGGTGAATCGAGCATATACCAATCCGCATACACAAGTATTTCTTTTTCTTTATTCTGTTTCATAATAAATTAGTCAAATTTAGGTTTCTCAGAATTTCCCTTATCAATAACATGATCAATAGCTGATTCTGTTTTTTTCTTTTTTGGAGCTCTTTTCTTTACAATCAGTCCGGCATCCTGAATCTGTCTGCCTACCGGATCTTTGTCTGCTATCAATAGTAAATCATCTTCAAGCCGTAAAACAGATAACACCTGTAAATAACTGCCAAGTGAAACTGATGGTGAACCATCTTCAATATTGCCTAATGTAGAAGCAGCAATACCGGCACGTTCGGCCATAGAACGAATAGATAACTTTCGGCGTAAACGGGCTAACTTTATATTCTCACCTAATGTGGCAAGGATATTTTTCTGTTTTTGAGTGTAATTTGTCCCTTTTGATTTCATAATAACTGATATTTCAATACAAAAGTATATATAATAATTGATATATCATATATTATATAGAATAAACTATAGAATAAATAAAACTTCCTGATCTTCTTATATCATTTCAACCACACTAAAAAACAGCCTTCAATTCTTGGCATTATCATGGAAATTTTGTATTTTTGTATACACGATTTCCCAAGCTTTGAACCAGCTTTTTTGAGTGAAAATTTTCGGGTGAAAAATCGGGTACCCAAGCATTTTTTACGAGTATAACTTACTGATAAACATAATGAAACTTTGCGGATACAAGAGCCTCTCTCTCCGCAAAAAACGATTTCAAAAATCAGTAAAGCCCGTAAATCAATTGATTTACGGGATTTTTTTATTTGCGAATATATTCTCAAAAACAGAGAATTTCGGATAACATTGATAGTCCGCTTTCTTTTCCTGCAAAGTTATACGGCGAATTTGACGTGATTACATCAGATCTCATTTTCGGCAATGAAGCTTTCTATATCGTGTATTTGTTTTTGTTAAGTCATCCGGGAACTGCCGCGCCCTGTGAGCCCATGCAATTCCCCTGACCCTGTACATCAATCTATCACCACACTACCCAGGTACTGACTTGTCGAAACCACCAAAGGATCTGTAGCCGAGCGAAAGAACAGATAAAACACCAGCGTGTCACCACTTTCGTGATACGGCAGCGCAAGGGTCGAAGTAAGTGCCGAACGAAGCACTTTTTCGTCGGAGAAACTGAGCTCCCCGTTGCTGACATTGTAAACCAGCATCGACACTGTATCGTTTGCACTCCCAACCATAGTTGGCACATATTCACTCCAGCTGAACAGCACTCCTTCAGGCCCGTACAGGGCTTTCGCCTGCATATCGCGACTCAGTTCTCCATCACTGAGCATCACTTTGCCATAGTCGATCACCGGTTGTGCATCGGTGCCTGTCACAGCATTGTTCAGTGCATAGCGGCAGGCAAAGTTATACGGCGATAGTTTTTCGGCAGCGGCCACTCGTTTCAGTCCTGTCTTTACAACCGGATTTACGCCCTGCATAAACCCTATGACCAGACCAAACTTCGTCTGCTGTTTCAACTGTCCGGCACTGTTTGCGGTGCGCGGTTTTTTACTCCGGGCTCTGATAATATCATCGCCATTTTTGTTGGTGCTACCCACCACGGTTCCTACTGTACCTGAGAATCCTCCCAAAATACCTAAATTAAGCTTTCCCATTTCTAAAATAATTATAAGTAATTAATAAAATAAATTTTCGCTATCAGATTCAGTCTTCACAGGGTTCGATCAGGCCCTTTGTTTTCCGAATCGTTATGTCAACAGCTTTGCACTAACTGATCAGATTAACTGCATCACCGCTAACACCTGTGGCGCCCCACGCCTTTGTTTTTTCAATTACTTTGCCAACAGCCTTTTGGGAGGATTTTGAAGCCGACATGAGGAAGATATGAAGAGCATGACATAGTTTTAATCTGATTTGAGGATAACCTGAAGATATTTTGAGGGTGCATTTTGCGATTATCTACACATCCGAACATAAAAAAAGCAGCCTGATTTCTCAAACTGCTACGTTGTTTCGCGTTTCGGGTTTATCTCTCTTCGGTCGATAACCGTTGGTTCGCGTTTCGGGTTCCGTGTTTCCCGTTTCGGGTTCTGAGAGATTGAAGATTTGTCCCGAAAGCTTTCGGGATTGAAAGTGAGTTGATAATTGACAGGAAACTTGGGTACGAAGACTTTTGACCTTTGACTTTCTTCACCTTTGCCTTTGC
>CAYMHE010000146.1:0-3694 GCA_964390175.1 uncultured Paludibacter sp. | reverse complement strand
GTATTATATATCGCTGTAAGTCTTACGCTTACAGGTATTGTAAATTACAAAGATCTGAATGTACCGGCACCAATAGCTATTGCTATTGATAAATTCGGACCAAACCTGCTATGGTTAAGTCCGATCGTAAAATTGGGCGCCATCGCAGGATTGAGTTCGGTAGTCCTCGTTTTGCTAATGGGGCAATCGCGTATTTTCTACATTATGGCGCACGATGGTCTGCTCTGGAAAAGTTTTGCAAAAGTGCATCCTAAATTCAAAACGCCACACAATGCTACAATAGTTACGGGATTGTTTTCCGCATTTTTTGCAGGTTTCTTCCCCATCGGATTATTGGGCGAATTGGTTTCAATCGGCACCTTGCTTGCATTTATAATTGTAAGTTTGGGTATCATTATACTCCGAAAAACAGAGCCCAATGCCCCCCGTGGATTTCGCACTCCGTGGGTACCTTTTGTTCCAATTATGGGTGCCTTCATTTGTATTATCGAAATGGCATCGCTCCCACTCGACACCTGGGTACGACTCCTGGTTTGGATGGCCATAGGTTTTGTTATTTACTTTACATATGGCAGAAAACACAGTAAAGCCAGACAAAATTTAAAGCAATAAAAAACAAATCCTCTCTTTTGAGTTGCTGTCGAAATTCGAAGTGGCATAAAAAAAACATCATTGCAAATAGCACTATCATTAAAACATTCTCAACTATGCCAATAACATGCGACACATCCTTTGCGAATATCTTTGTTCGAACGATACACATATCTCGTTTTAAAACCAGAAAATCAATACTTAAATTGCAAAATTACTGCTTTCAGTTTAACAATCTTGTAACTATTTCACTAACACTTTACAAATTTTAGAATTTTTAGAAAAAATCAACTATATTTGTTCGTTAAATAATAAAAACTTATTCTAGACAATCGGGATTTTTTGTTTTAAAGATAATCACATTAAAAAAAAAGAAAGTAAAATGAAGAAAAGTTATGTAAAAATGTTTTTTGTGGTCATGCTTTGTATGGCAATTGGTCACACGCAGGCTCAGGGACTTAAGGGTGCATTGAACAAAGCCAAAGGAGCAGTAAATAATGTTACCAACAAAAACGGGACGACTAAAGCGGATGAAAAATCGCAAAACAAAACAGCCAAACCGCTTGCTCCGGAAGTAAAAAATGCAGTTTCAGAAATCAGATCATTAACCGGCCTCACACAAGCTGAATTTGATAAAAAAGCCAAAAGTATGGGTTATACTAAAGCCACTGATGGTACAGGATTATATGGTGGAGGAACTATTTACAAATCGAAAACGAATACGATTTCATTAAGAATGGGAACCCGTGGCGGCAATGAACTTAGCTATGAAATAACAAAGTACATTTATAATAAGAAACCAAATCTTGCGACAATGAAAGTCAATTTTCTTAATTTAGGCAAACAATGTACCGACCTGAAAGCCGAATTCGAATATGCAAACATTGAGGAAAGTGGAAAAATACTTGGTGGTGTAAGGGCTAAGAATGTTGCCAACCGAAACTCGAAGTTTTTACCTGCTCTGGATAATCTGATCAACGCAAAAAAAGATTTTTTAGCGACAGATGAGTACAAAGAAGAAGATTACAGCTACAAAATCAATTTCTATTTTACCAAGATAGACGGATCGGCAATGATTCAATTAACCGTGGCTGACAATACCATTGATAGCATGGAAGGATAAATTGAAAAGTCCAGCTTTTTGAATACGACTATAAACTGGTAAGTGAATACATATTTTTGAGTTATGATACTATTACCTCCCGATAGATATTCTGTTTTAGAAAAACAGATCAAAAAAGTGCAGAGAAACGCACTTTTTGCCCGCTCAGTGATTGAAAAACATGTGAGCGGAGTTATTTATGTGGACAACACAACGGAGCCTCGTACGGCACTTATAGCACATCCTTATGGCATGTTGCTGCTTATGGGCGACTCCAACAACATTGACTTCAATGATCGTTTCAAATCTTATGCGTTCAACACAGCAAAAATCAGAGCTAAACATGAATGGCTGATCACTTCTTCGCCCGAATGGGATAATGTATTGACCGACCTGTTTGGCGATTCACTCATCAAAGCGTCGGAAAATTCCGGGAAAGAAGCAAGTGGAAAAATTGAATTAAACGGACGACAGAATTTCAGTTTCAATGTACAGAAATACGCTCAGTTTGAAAAAAGAACAATCCCGGAACACGATTTGATTGTGAAAACAGATGCAGTTCTTTTTGAACAAATGACCGGAAGCGTTATTCCTCAGAAGTTCTGGGATAACGCCAAAGATTTTGAAGCCAGTGGAAGCGGATATACATTGCTGCATAATGGAGAAATCGCAGCCACAGCATTTTCAGCATTTGTACACGAAAACAGGCTTGAAATCGGAATTGAAACCGTAGAAAAATACCGCGGCAACGGATATGCTGAATTAGTCTGCTGTAAACTGATTGATAAATGTTTAGAAAGCGGATTAGTTCCTGTATGGTCTTGTCGGTCCGAGAATACTGCATCGGTTCATCTGGCCCGAAAATTGGGATTTGAAACCACAATATCGTTTCCATTCTATCGACTAAGTGATTAAAATATATAGAACAAAAAAACTTCAGTTCAGGGCAATTTTCAATAATTTATAAAAGCCAATAAAGTGATTTTTTTAACAAAAAAAACGCTTTATTGGCTTTAGAATGCTGTTTTTAAAGCAAATCACATCCACCCGGCCTTTTCAAGATCGTTTACTATGGTATCCATCAATGCATTAATTTCCTCATCGGGCGCTTTATCCATTGTATTTTCTCTGTACCATTTTACAATTTCCTTAGCACCCTCTCTGAATTGAATTTGTGGATTAAAGTCGGGAACAAAACTGCGTATTTTAGCATTATCGAAAATCATGCTATGGGTTTTATCGCCCAACAAACTATCACCAATGCGCTTGTTGTAACGGGCAATCACTGTCGACGGTGCATATACCAATTGAGCTTTTACTCCCAGCTCTTCGGCCAGTATCTTGTAGATAGTATTCCACGAAAGCCATTCATCCGAAGTAATGTGAAAGATATTGTTAATGGCTTCCTTGTTGCCAAGCAAACCCACCAAACCTACAGCAAAATCTTTATGATGTGTAAGTGTCCACACAGATGAACCATCGCCGTGAACGACCACAGGCAAACCCTTCAACATGCGGTGTAAAACGGTATAACCGCCTTCGACCGGTATCAGTGTCTTGCTGTAAGTATGCGAAGGACGTACAATTGTATAAGGAAATCCGTTTTTTATATAATTTTCGCGCAGGAGTTGCTCACAGGCAATTTTCTTTTGCGAATATTCCCAGACAGGATTATCTGCCGGCGTTTCCTCCGTTACAGGGAGACTTTCGGGGGGCGTTTGATACACCGAAGCCGAACTTATAAACACAAACTGGTCTGTTTTCCCACTGAATAAATCAATATCCGCCTGTATATGTTCCGGCTCGAAGGCAATAAAATCTACGACAGCATCGAACCGATAGCCTTCGAGGGCTTTCCTCGTTTCTTCAATATTACGTATATCGGCAATAATTGTTTTAGCGCCACCGACATTATGAATTCCTGCACTTTTACCACGATTCAAATGATACAAATCAATGCCACGACGAATGGCCAACTCCGAACACGCCGAACTTATATTT
>CAYMHE010000145.1:0-3850 GCA_964390175.1 uncultured Paludibacter sp. | reverse complement strand
GGAGATTTTTCGCAGGGAACCCCCTATTTCAACTTTTTTAACGGCAGAGTAGAAATCGATGCACTGAACCGCATGCAATATGATGCCGGCACACTCGGAAATCATGAGTTCGACAATGGCATCGACACCCTGGCTGTAATTCTGCAAAAAGCACGTTTCCCCATGATAAGTTCGAACTACGAAGTTGACAATACGCCGATTAAGAACCAGATTCAGCCTTATATAATTTTAAAAAAATTCGGGCTAAAAATTGGCATTATGGCCTTGAATGTCGACCCTAAGAGTTTAATTATTGAAAGCAATTATCGCGGACTCGTGTATCGCGATCCGATAGAAAAAGCACAAGAATTATCGGCATTTCTGAAAAACAAAAAAAAGTGTGATCTTGTGATTTGTCTTTCGCATTTGGGATCGGACTCTACATCGGTTGATGTGAACGACTTTACTGTCGCTCATCAAACAAAACACATTGACATTATTCTGGGCGGACATTCGCACTCTTTACTCGAAAACGTGAAAACCAACAATGCGAACGGGAAAAAGGTAATTATCTCGCAGATGGGAAAAAGCGGCTTGTACTTAGGTAGAATTGATCTGGATCTGAAAAAAAAGTAACAGTTCCCTCACAAAAGGCATTTTGATAAATAGAGTCAGTTCACAAATATATTTCAAAAAACCGTTATCTTTGTAACCGTTGGTCAGCGCCAACCACAACGACCGATTAATTATGTTAAAGCAGCAATTACAACAGAAACTACAACAAAAACTCTCGCCGGCACAAATACAGGTGATTAAGATGCTTGAAGTTCCTACACTGGAACTTGAAGAGCGTATTCGCCAGGAAATTGAGGAAAATCCAGCACTCGAAGAAGGTGCTGAAACAAACGATGATGAATTTGATGAGGATTTCAACAATGAGGATGGCGGAAACAATGATGATTTCGACATAGACGATTATGTGGCCGATGATGATATACCCGATTATAAACTAAAAGTCAATAATTCATCCAAAGATGACAAACATGAGGACATTCCATTTTCAGCAGGAATGACTTTTCACGAAAATCTGATGGATCAGTTGGGCTTATTGCAACTTTCGGAACACGAACACCAACTGGCTGAATACGTTATTGGTAATATTGATGAAGAAGGCTATTTGCGACGTACACCCGAATCGATGGTAGATGATATCGTTTTTCAGTCGGGGATACAAACCACCGATGATGAAATGTACCGCGTTGTTTCGCTCATACAGAAATTTGACCCCGCTGGTGTAGGTGCAACAACACTTCAGGAATGCTTAGTGCTACAGTTGGAACGAAAAACGCAAACCACTGAAATAAAACAAGCTATAAAGATTATTGTCGATTATTTCGAGGAATTTTCGAAGAAACACTATGACAAAATCACCAAAGCCATCAATATTGACGAGGAACAGTTAAAGAAAATAATTGCTGAGATTGTGAAGCTGAATCCTAAACCCGGCAACAGTTGGGGTGGAAACATTCTTGAAAAATCGATGTCAACGATTGTTCCCGATTTTATTCTCGAAAACGATGAAAATCAACTCACTGTACATCTCAACAACAGCAATATTCCGGAACTGAGAGTGAACAATACATACAATGAAATGTTTCAGGATTATGCATCGAACAAAAAAAATCAGACACGCGAGATGAAAGATGCCGTGATGTTTGTTAAGCAAAAAATTGATGCCGCCCGCTGGTTTATCGACGCCATTAAGCAACGTCAACAAACACTGCTGACAACGATGATGGCTATTGTTAACTTCCAAAAAGAGTTTTTTATCGAAGGTGACGACACTTACCTCAGACCAATGATTCTCAAGGATATTGCTGACATTACAGGCTACGACATTTCTACAATTTCGCGGGTAAGCAACAGTAAATATATTCAAACAGAATTTGGAATTTTCCCGGTAAAATATTTTTTTTCCGAATCGATGACAAATGATTCAGGCGAAGAAGTTTCGACACGCGAAATTAAAAAAATACTTCAGGACTGCATCGACAACGAAGACAAACGCAAACCGCTGAACGACGATGCGCTGGCCGAAGTTTTAAAAGAAAAAGGCTATCTGATAGCCCGAAGAACAGTGGCAAAATACCGCGAACAACTAAATATTGCTGTTGCAAGACTCAGAAAAGAAATTTAACATAGCAAATACGTGGCCTCACTCGCAAACATGCTTTTAACTATAAGTGAATGAATAAATTTCATAATTTAGTATCATTAATATTTCAGCCATTGTTAATGCCAACTTATGGCATGATGATGCTTTTGAATCTAAAAGTTTTCGACATTTTACCCTTTGCCTGGCGACTTATTGCTATTTTGGGTACTTTGTTGTTTACAGGATTGCTTCCGGCTACCCCCATTTTGTTTTTGATGAAAAAAGGTGAAGTACACGACTTGTTTATTTCCCGCCGTGAAGAGAGAACACTTCCTTATCTGTTTTCTTTTCTTTCCTACATTTTCTGGACAATATTCTTGTGGAGAATACTGAAATTTCCTCCTTTTATGGTGGCCATGGGCATCGGCACAGCCATTTCCATCTTATTGATCACTTTTATCAATCTCAAATGGAAAATTTCGGCACACATGTCGGGCATAGGTGGTTTAGCGGGTGGAATTTTTGGAATTTGTTACCGAATGGCTTATAACCCAAGCTGGTTACTTATCGGCATACTATGTCTTGCTGCGCTTATTGCTTTGTCCCGAATAGAGCTTAAAGCTCACACACCCGGACAAACACTTGCCGGATTTACGCTCGCCTTCTTCTCCGTATTTTTACCATGTGTATTTATATAGCACATCTAAAGAAATAGAAGAAGAAATAAACGGATAAAATCAGCTGGACGCGGCCAGAAACAATACAAAATTAATAATTTATCAAACTAAAAATACAAACTAAATGATTACTACAGACCAACTAAAAGATGTGTTGGAGCGCGAGTCCGCGCTGAGGAGGTACCTTTGACATCGACTCGAAGAGCATCCAATTAGAAGAAGAAGAATTACGTACGCAAGCCCCCGAATTTTGGGATGATGCCAAGGCTGCCGAAGTGCAAATGCGTAAAATAAAAGAATTAAAAAAATGGATCAACGGATATAGCGGTGTAAAAACAGCCATTGAAGAGTTACAATTGGCTTACGATTTTTATCGCGAAGAAGTAGCAACCGAAGAAGAGGTAGACGAAGCTTATCGCCTGGCACTCGAACAAATTGAAACGCTCGAATTGCAAAATATGCTTTCGAAAGAAGAGGATCAGTTTGGTGCTGTGATAAAAATTGTGGCAGGAGCCGGAGGTACCGAAGCTCAGGACTGGGCAGATATGCTTTTCAGAATGTATCAGCGTTGGGCCGAACGTCAGGGCTATAAATGCGAAATCACCAACATTCAGGACGGCGATGAGGCTGGCATAAAAACAGTAACCATGCAGATTGAAGGCGAAATGGCTTACGGTTACCTGAAAAGTGAAAATGGAGTACACAGACTTGTTCGCGTGTCGCCATTCAACGCTCAGGGTAAACGAATGACTTCATTCACATCTGTTTATGTAGTACCATTGGTCGACGATACAATTGAGATTGAGATCAATCAGGGCAATCTGAGTTGGGATACTTTCCGTTCGTCAGGAGCTGGTGGTCAGAACGTAAACAAAGTAGAAACCGGAGTAAGATTACACTATAAGTTTACTAACCCTGTAACTAACGCGCCCGATGAAATCATTATCGAAAATACCGAAAGTCGTTCGCAATTTGGTAACAAAGACAATGCTTTGCGCATGCTTCGTTCACAGCTTTACGAACTCGAACTCGAAAAACG
>CAYMHE010000144.1:0-3858 GCA_964390175.1 uncultured Paludibacter sp. | reverse complement strand
ATGCAATTTCTTCGCTTGCTTTTTCAACGCTTAAATTGCTTAGTTCAGCCGCTTTCTTGGTGAGTTTCACGGCGGTTAATGCCGTTTGATTGTACAATATCTGACTGATACTCACTACCGCAGTTGTGTTGTACTGACTTCCCATTTGTACAGGTATAGTGGTGCCCGGTTTTCCCAGGAACTCGCCCGGAAGCACTGTTGTTGGCAGCGCTAAATTATCGGTAAAACCAGCGCTGATATTTACTTTCGGGAGCAATGCCGCACGCGATTCTTCCTTTTTGTAATTGCTCTTTTCTTTGTCGATGCGGGCTGTCTTCACATTTATGTTTTTATCCACAGCCATCTGCACGCATTGCTGCAAAGTCAATTCAGTGATTTTGCTTTCCTGTGCAAATGTCATCTGCCCTACCAACAGCATCATTGCTAATGAAATAATCTTTCCTTTCATATTTGTATTCATATAATTTTTACGACACAAAATTATGTTTAAAAACATGTTTCTCGTGCGTTATTCTTATCGAAATGTATTTTTTGAGTACTGAACCGACTTTTTCGAAGTTTAAAACGGATGCGGTTGATCGGCAGTTAATTGATAGATGCAACGACGATGAAATGTCTTTTAATATTTCGTCAGGCAAGGAGTAGAGGATGCAGCATTAAAACTTTTTTGTTTCGGTGTTAAGTCTAATTCCCCGAAAAGGAGTTGTACGCATAAAAAGCCCGGAACGAAGCCTGTAAAGGCATTATTCGTTCCAGGTTTAAGGGGGGCAAGCTGTTCGGCTTTTACAATTCCAACTCTTTATTATCTAAAAGCTCGTGTTTGCCGAATCGGTACTGATACAAGCTTATGCTTAGTCTTTTCTTATCTGACTTTAAAGGGTCAATTACTACAAAGTGCATTTTCAGGCCGTCCTGTTCTATTGCCTCATTTTTATCGCGTGTTTTTTGGTCTTCCCAGGTGCCTGAGTTCACATATATACAGGCTTTGTCGTTGAGGTTGCTATATGTTTTTATCATAGGCTTGTGAGTATGACCAAACACCACAAGCTGCACATTCGACAAAGGATTTTTGAAATACTGAACGCTGGCTTGTTCGTCCAGAAATTCGGTTTCGAGACTGCCTTTCAGGGCTTCGTTGATTTTTGTCATAACCTCTACGTTGTTGAACTTCAGGCGCGATTCCCAGTTGCTTTGCGTAAATAATCCGTTGTACAAATTCATCTGAATGCTACCATCTGTCGTACTATTTTGTGGAAGAATGTCGTTGATCGCATAAGTTTTTGTGTAATTTCCTACCTTAGTGGTTATAATGGGATCGCCGAAATTATCTTTCACGTAAATCACATCTTGAATCACTTTTTTCCACAGGTTGTAATAAATGTATTTTGTATATTGTTCAGGGTTAGTCGCATCGTTCAGTTTCACTTCGGGCACTTTGGTAGCCGCTTCGTGTGTAGTAGGGTCGGTGAACGAGTTGGCTGCTATGCGCGAAAAGAAATAACCCGGAGGCAGGAGCGAACCCGGAGCATCGGCTTCGTTGGCATTCGGAGTCAGTGCACAGAAAAAATCGTAACGATGTCCGTGTTCGATGGCAATTTCGGCGTATCCATCAGGATGATAGGTGCCCACGCCATACTTATTGCCGGCATCGCGGGCCTGGTTCACTCCGGGCATTGCTATGTTTACGTTTTCGGCCGTAAATCCCATGTCGTGGTTGCCCGGAATGTAGGTGAGCTTTACTTTTTCGTCCTTGATAATGCCGTTCAGTACATCAAAAATGTGCTGATTGGCTGCCACTGTTTTCCTTACAAAATCGGCTTGTGTACCTCCACCGTAGGTGTCTACCCGCGTTGGCACATACCATTCGTCGAACATGTCGCCGCCAATAACAAGTTCCTTCACTGTTGCCGACGAACGTACTTCTTTGAGGAATTCTTCCAGGCGTTTCAGATGCTTTACATTCTCAGAATAAGCCAAATCGTTGCCTAGGTGCAAATCGCTGATAACAACTATCTTGTCGCGAACATTGTTGGCGTTTACACTAATTGTATCGAAAGGATTGTCAGAAACTGTTTCTTCATACGTGGTGCACGATAACAGGTGAAGGGCTGCTGTAACCAATAAAAGCAGAAAATAGTTTTTTTTCATGTGATTTATTGTTTATGTGTTTTTTAAAAATAATAAAAATACAATGCCGTATAAATAAGCCACTAATATACTGCTTATTTTCTTTTAAATGCTAAATTGTCAATTACTAAATAGAAAATACTACAATGTTGTATAAAAAACCAACTAATATGCTGTTTATTTTCTTTTTTAAATGGTAAGTGCTCACCCCGATAGCTATCAATTAAAACCTTGCGTTTAATGAAGCGCACAACAGACAGAGTTCACAGGCAAAGTCCTAATGTGTCTAATGTGGTTTAAGTATTGTATGTTTGTACTTTTTGTAATGTACTCCTTTTTTATTAGCTGCTTATTGCTTGCCTTCTTTGTGTTGATGGTTGGGGTTTTCAAAAAACGAAACTCGCAAAACAAAAATTATCTGTGCTTTTAAAAATGAAAGCAGATTAGTTTTTTTGTTTTGCTCGTTTCATCATAGCTAAAGGTCAGGAAAAATGGTCTTTTTCACAAGTACACTACCAACAAACAAGTTGCTGGAATAATGTGCAAATGTATTTAAAATATGGCTCCGAAATGTTGCATTTTTACAAAACCAATGTTGCATATTTACAGGTTTTATTGATTTGTCGGGGAAATGGCGTCCGCATAGGCACCGAAAATTTTTGAAAATTTCAGTTACTGAAACCAAATTTAATCCTTCAGAATTTATATCTTTGCGAACTAAATTTTCTTTGGTGTGGGGTGCCCCTCAAGGGTATTGGTCCGTTTCTTATGATAAATAATTTCTTCCTTATTTAAAATACAATAACTGCTTTGCAGCATGCAATACTTATATTTAGCCACGGTCTTTGCCGGTGCGCTTGTGTGTTTACTCGCTTCGATCTTACTATTTGTCCGCCGTAAAGAAGCGAAACGCTCGCGGGTCATTCTTGCTGTGATTGTATCTTTTTCGGTGTTTAACTATATTACGCGGTTTATTGCACTGTGCAATGGCGAAACTCCCGAGTTAGTGGTTTCGGCAAAATTGTTGTTGCAGGCTAACTTTATGGTGCTCGGTTATATATTGTATCCCATCGAAGTAATTGCTCCCGGCTGGCTCAGTTTCCAAAGGATTTTAAAATTATACAGCTACTGGCTGCTGGCTGTTGTTGTCTACTTAATTTCTTTACAGCTAGGAGTAGAATACACGCCTTATGGTTCACTGCTCGGGATGTTGGCGCATTCAGGCAGTTTCGAAGTCTGGTTTCGGCTTTTGCTTTCGGTTTTAATTTTTGCTCCGGCGCTGATTGTCTTTTTTATTCACCAAACCCGACTTTATCGCAATTCCGACCATATATGGGTAAGAAAGTATGTCATTACACTTTCGGTAAATATGCTTGCCTATATGCTGGTACTTATGTTTAATCACCCTGAATTCAATATCCTTTATTATTATGTGAGTGTAGGCTGTAGTCTTTATATTGTGTATATGGAGTTGTTCGACAGGCTGATCGTAAAAACGCTACCAGCTGCTGTCGCGGAAGAAAAAGAGGAAACGACAGATGAAACCGATGACAGCTTTTTGTGTCCTGAAAAGTGTGGCAACGATAAGAAAAACTCCGTTCTGATACAACGATTGGATAACTATATGAAAATACACAAAGCCTGGCGGAATCCCGATTTATCGCTCAACACCCTGGCTTCCGAGCTTTTCACCAACCGTACCAGCCTTGCTCAGGCCATGCGCGAGAGTGA
>CAYMHE010000143.1:0-3868 GCA_964390175.1 uncultured Paludibacter sp. | reverse complement strand
ACAGCAGAAAACATTAAACTCGAACGTCGTCGCGAATTTGTAGGCGAAGGTTTGCGTTTCTGGGATATCGTTCGTTGGGGCGACACTGCACTTTTGACTGAAAGTACTCCGTTAAGCACACGTACATGGAATGACAATTTCAAATATCTGCCTATTCCTCAATCGGAAATGGAAAAAACAACAGGTACTGAATTTGCATTAACACAGAATCCGGGTTATTAAAATTAAAAAAGTAATGAATATGAAAAGTATTTTTAAAATTTTTATAGGGACTCTGTTCTCAATTTTATTGATAACGGCTTGTAGTCCACAACTAGATGAAGACTATTCACTGGGAGATATGGCAAACATAACAGCTGAACAAATCAGTTTCACGCAAACACCTTCTTCCACAAGTAGTAATGTGATAACATTCACTAATACCACCGACATTAAAGGTATTTATGCAATGAATTGGAACCTGGGCAATGGTGCAGGTGGAAAAGAAAAAGTAATTGTGGGTAAATTCCCTTTTGCAGGTGATTATACTGTTTCGCTCACTATTTATACTGCTGATGGTTCGGCTATTACTAAAAGTCAGGTCGTGAAAATTACAACGAATGATTATAGTTTAATCAACACTCCTGCTTATGTAAACCTCACGGGAGGACCTGATGATGCCGATGGTAAAACCTGGGTTTTCGACCAATACAACAATTTTGCAAAAGAAGTAGCCGCTGCTACATCTTTCAATATCAAAGGTCATTTAGGCCTTGGCCCGCAAAATAGTTACGGTCAGGAATGGTGGGGTGCCGCTGCAAACGAAAAAAGCAACTGGACGATGTATAATTTCAAATTTACATTTATCCAAAGCGGCGTTAAGTTTAATATCCAAAACCTTGGCGAAGGTTACGGTAGAAAAGCTTCATCAGAAACCGTAGGAGGATTTTCGGTATCGAATATCAACGGCGATGACGCTACATTCGCTTTCAACGGAGGTAATTTTACCTTTGCTTTGGACGAAAGTGGAACTTATCCTAAATTAACCCTTTCTGGAAATTCTTTTATGGGTTATTATTGCGGTACTCAGGACTACGAAATCATCTATCAGACCGATAAAGTTATGGCTTTGCGAGTGAATAACACCGTAGAAGGTCAGGATTGGGTATTTGTGTATTGCATCGAGGAACTCAATGTGGAACCACCAGCAATCATCAAACAACCTAAAGCAATTCCGCTTGCTGAGAATTTTGAAACAGGTGCTTCAACAATTGTGTTGAATAAAGAAGACATGGGAGCAAAAAGTGGCATCACCGACAATCCGCTTCCTCTTCCAATCAACGAATCGGACAAAGTGTATCGCTATCAGAAATCAACAGGTTTCTACAGCAATCTGTCATTCACAGCTCCGACTTATGTTTTCAACCTTGCAACACAAAATAAAATCAGGTTGAAAGTGTATATTCCTTCGTACAATGACTACACTACTGAAAATGGAGTTGCAGGCGATTGGATCTCAAACAAAAAATTGCTTCCACAACTTGCCGTAAAACTGCAAAACAGTAGTATGGGTGGAAATGCATGGCAAACTCAAACCGAGATTGTAAAAGCAAATCTACAAAAAGACAAATGGTTGGAACTTGAATTTGACTTTAGTGGCGTAGCCGACCGAAAGGATTATGATAAAATAGTCATCCAATTCGGGGCTGAAGGACATTCAGGTCCGGGTATATTCTACTTCGACGATTTTAGTTTCTCTGAATAATAAATTTAAATAGAAGCGGTTATATTAAATGTAACCGCTTCTAATTTCAAAATATGAAAAAAATGTATAACCTGATGATTATTGCAGTTCTTCTTCTGGGAAGTTGCAAAACTACGCCCGAGCCACCGGTAACGGCTGTCGAATTTAAAATTCAATATTCGCCCGAAACTTTAACGCTTGAAGCACAAGAAGGA
Source organism: uncultured Paludibacter sp. (assembly GCA_964390175.1). GTDB lineage: Bacteria > Bacteroidota > Bacteroidia > Bacteroidales > Paludibacteraceae > Paludibacter. The sequence goes on along the minus strand of CAYMHE010000143.1, from coordinate 1,930 downwards.
TCGAAAAGCGTCATCGTAACTTCAAATGCTAACTGGACAGTTAGTTCCGATCAAACATGGTGTACTTTATCTCCTTTTTCAGGTTATAGCGGCGACACAAGCTTAAAAATAGAAGCATCTGCCAATCAAACTGATAAGGACAGAATAGCAGTATTGACTTTTAAATCGGAAAGTGCAAGCAAAAAGTATACAGTTACACAAAAAGCCGGAACTATCGAAAACTATGTTCCGACCGGCTATAACATGGTATGGGGAGACGAATTTAACGATGCCAGAACGACTGATGGAAAACCGGCTATGCCCAGCCTGACAAAATGGAAATATGAAACCGGAGCAGGTGGTTGGGGCAACAATGAAATTCAGAACTACATAGCAGGAGTAAGCGGAACCGACACCTGTGCCGTTGTTACCAACGGAACATTGAAAATAATTGCAAAAAAAAGGGGAGCCGAAGTGATATCAATAAGAATGAATTCGGTAAACAGTTGGCAATATGGATATTTCGAAGCCCGACTTAAAGTACCGGGAGGAAAAGGAACCTGGCCAGCCTTCTGGATGCTTCCGAAAAACTTTGTAAGCTGGCCACTCGATGGCGAAATCGACATAATGGAATATGTGGGTTACCGACCCAATGTGGTACAGACCTCTGTTCACACAATGTCCTACAATCATTCGATAGGCACCGAAAAAACAGCTACAAAAAACATTTTAAACGCCGAAAAAGAATTCCATATTTATGCAATGGAATGGACGGCCGATAAAATCACCGGATACGTGGATGGAGTTGCTTATTTCACATTCATGAACGATAAGAAAAACGATAAAAAAACATGGCCATTCAATGCTCCTTTTTATCTGAAACTCAACTTAGCCTGGGGAGGAAACTGGGGTGGATCGCAGGGTATCGACGAAACGAAACTACCTGCAACTTATGAAATAGATTATGTACGTGTGTATCAAAAATAACCGACACACATTCAATTATTAAAGCAATAGACCTATGAACAAACTCAATAGTTTTATTTTAACAGCCATTCTTTTTACACTGATTGGTTGTAGTAAATCCAGTTCATTAACTGAACAGGAAAGAATTACAGAGCAACGCATCGACAGCATTATGTCCCAAATGACGCTCGAAGAAAAAGTGGGACAAATGGCACAATACACAATAGATGTCGTTGGTAAATCGGCAGGAATGGGAAATAGTGTTGAACCTTTTCAATTCGACAAAGCCAAACTTGATACCATTTTGCGCCAATACAAAGCAGGGTCTATACTCAATACCACCAACAATAAAGCTCAAACACCTGAAACATGGGCGTTTATTGTAAAAACAATTCAGGAAATAGCCATTACAGAAACCGGCATACCGGTAATTTATGGTATCGATGCCATTCATGGCACAACTTATACGGCTGGTGCCACTTTCTTTCCGCAACAAATAGGCATGGCAGCAACTTTTAATCCCGCTTTAATGGAAGAAGGTTCGCGCATTTCGGCTTACGAAACCCGTGCCTCCAATATTCCATGGAGTTTTGCTCCGGTGCTTGACTTAGGACGCGATGCACGCTGGCCACGTATGTGGGAGACTTTTGGCGAAGATGTTTATCTGGCTTCTAAAATGGGAATTGCTTCTGTAAAAGGTTTTCAGGGGAATGACTTCAACAATGTTGACAAAAATCATGTGGCTGTAAGTCTGAAACATTTTATGGGATATGGAGTACCTGTTTCAGGTAAAGACCGAACACCGGCCATCATTACCGAAAGCGATTTACGAGAAAAACACTTCGAACCCTTCCGTGAAGCTATAAATGCAGGCGCTTTGTCAATAATGATCAATTCGGGCATTGTAAACAATGTTTCGACACATGCCGACAAACGATTGCTTACCGACTGGTTGAAAAACGAAATGAACTACGATGGCGTATTG
>CAYMHE010000142.1:0-4185 GCA_964390175.1 uncultured Paludibacter sp. | reverse complement strand
TATGGTTGAATTGTGGAGATACATTGGTCCTGAAACTGATGTTCCTGCCGGAGATATAGGTGTAGGCGCCCGTGAAATAGGTTATCTCTACGGAATGTATCGCAAGTTGGCACGCGAAAATACAGGGGTACTTACAGGTAAAAACCTTGAATTTGGTGGTTCGCTCGTACGTCCTGAAGCAACAGGTTTTGGAGGTTTGTACTTTGTGAAACAAATGCTCGAAACAGCAGGCGATAGTATTAAAGGCAAGACAATTGCGATTTCAGGCTTTGGTAATGTGGCATGGGGCGCTGCCCTGAAAGCTACTGAACTGGGTGGAAAAGTAGTGACTATTTCAGGTCCTGATGGTTATATCTATGATGAAAATGGCATTTCGGGTAAAAAAATTGAGTATATGCTCGAACTACGTGCTACCTGTAACGACATAGTGGCTCCGTATGCCGAAGAATTTGGTGCTGTATTTGTGCCTAATCGTCGTCCGTGGGAAGTGAAAGTGGACATTGCCCTGCCTTGTGCTACACAGAATGAGCTCAACGAAGAGGATGCAAAACATTTGATTGACAATGGTGTGATTTGCGTTGGCGAAATCTCTAATATGGGTTGTACGCCCGAAGCCATCGAAATGTTCCTGAAACATAAGATAATGTATGGTCCCGGCAAAGCTGTAAATGCAGGTGGTGTGGCAACTTCGGGTCTCGAAATGACTCAGAATGCAATGCATATTTCGTGGACAGCTGCCGAAGTGGATGCTAAATTGCACCAAATCATGAGCGAAATACACAATCAGTGTGTGGCTTATGGACGTGAGGCAGATGGCTACATCAACTACATGAAAGGTGCCAATATCGCCGGTTTCCTAAAAGTAGCCAAAGCAATGCTGGCGCAGGGAATTGTTTAAAAAGAAATAATAAAATATCCTTTTTGCAGATGTCTTCGTGACATCTGCTTTTCAGAATTCTGAAAAATTTAAAATTACAGAAGAGAGAAAATCCTAATAATATATGGGATTTTCTCTTTTTATTTTACTTTTGTAGATTAAAAAACGAAACGAAAAACAGATCAAACTGTTATTGACTCAGAAAAAAACAAACAGCTTAAGCAATAAAAGATGAAAGTATATAAATTTGGTGGAGCATCTGTACGTTCGGCAGAAGGTATCCGTAACATCGTTCGCATATTGTCGGGAGTAAACGACGATCTTTTCATTGTAGTGTCGGCCATGGGAAAAACTACAAACGCCATGGAAATAGTACTCGATCATTTTATGAAAGCCGACCGGAAGGCATCGCTCCAAAAGTTGGCCGAAGTAGAAGAGTTTCATTACCAAATCATTGATGAGCTTTTTCAATCGCCCGAAAACGGAAGAAACGCAGTCGTCACTTTGTTTGACAAATTACACGCACTTATTAACAATGGCATTGGCGACGATTACGATCGTTGGTACGATCATTTGGTGTCGTATGGCGAAGTGATTTCCACAAAAATAGTTTCGGCGTTTTTACTCGAATCGGGGATGCAAAACACCTGGCTCGATATGCGTGGATTGCTGGTGACCGATAGCAATTTTCGTGAAGCCAATGTGCGCATGGAGGAATCGCAAATCCGACTCAAGGCTGCGGCCGATTTCGAAAAAAGCCGGATATACATTGGTCAGGGCTTTATCGGTGCCAACATAAAAGGCGATCCCACGACGCTAGGGCGCGAAGGTTCGGATTATACAGCAGCCGTGGTGGCACATTTGCTCGATGCCGAAAGTGTAAGCATATGGAAAGATGTTCCCGGTATTCTGAATGCCGATCCACGCATTTTTCCGGACACAGTGTTGATCCCCGAACTTACTTATCTCGATGCAGTTGAATTGGCTTACAGTGGTGCTCAGATTATTCACCCGAAAACAATTAAACCCCTCGAGAACAAAAACATTCCTTTGTATGTGCGTCCCTTTGGAAATCCCGACGAAGCGGGTTCGGTGATAAAAGCGAAAACAGAGAATGCGATTGATGTTCCTATTTTAATTTTACGGAAACATCAAGTGCTTGTTACTGTTCGTCCACGCGATTTTTCTTTTGTGCTGGAGGAAAGTTTATCAAAACTGTTTACGGTAATGAATAAACACAGGCTAAAGGTTTCGCTTATTCAGTCCTCGGCAGTGAGTATTTCGGTATGTGTTGATAACAGCCGGTACTTTACATCTGCCATTGATGAACTAAGTAACGAATTCAGAGTGAATTATAACGAAGGAGTGGAGCTGCTTACCATCAGAGGAAAAAATGATGAAATAGTACGAAAAACGACTGAAGGACGAAGCATTATGCTTTCGCAACATACCCGACGCACTGTGAGGTTTCTTATGAAGGAATTGAGCGAGTGATCAATTGATTTGAAAATGTGATAATTTAAAAGAAGAGGCTGTTTCAAAAAACTCTTTTGAAACAGCCTCTTCTTTAATAGGTCAAACAAGTTAACATTATTATCTTTCAAAATTACCTTATAGGAGTCTTATGTTCAGGCGATCCTAAATGTGTTTAAATAAGAACAAAATAGCTGATAATAGCAGCTATGTGCGTTTAAGCGCCGATGATATCAATACTTATAAGCAGCAAAATCAGGCTTCTTTCTTTTTAGCGGTATTAATTTTGAAAATTGAATAGAGTGGACAGAAGTTGATAAGACTTGTTACAGTAAGTAAAAGTGCAATTACCAATGCAATAATTCCCAGCGTACCGGTAATTATTTCGAGGTAAAACAACACAATAAGTACAATGGCTATTCCTAAACGAATTAATTTGTCTGATGAACCGATATTTGCTTTCATTGTATATTATTTTTAAGTTTTATCTTAAAACGTTTTAGCGCCATATTAAGTTCAAAAGTGACAGGATCTGTTTCAGCCCTGGTGTGAAGCAGATCGAATGATACTCAAAATAATGATTGTTTTCACTGAATAGGAGCATGCCTGTCTGCCGCAAAGTCATAAATCCGGGTTATTCTCACTGATTATCAGGTCTTCTGCACCAAAATTGTTTGTTGTTGAATGTGTTTTTTTTGGCTCCTGATTTTAAATGATTGTTTTATTGAAAATTTATTGTACTTTTGCGCCGTTGTTTTCCGTGTTCGCACACGGAGCGACGATTGATAACCTCAGTATCTAATAAAAGAAAAACTTCCTGTGTCTCGGTCGACCTTTGTTGTGAGTCCGATTCCTCGGCATTTTATTGCCGTTTCCGAACTGAAAAATCACGCTGCCATTCATCTTTAGTACACAATGTTTGTGATTTGCTTTCACATTCATCGTTTTTGTTTGTCGATGTATTGAATGGTTCAATTCTTTTAATTACACATTTTAAATTCATATTTTTTTAAATTTATTTTTATGGAAAGATTAAGCAGAAAAACGGCAAAGATTACAACTACTTATCCCGAGCGTATCATTCAGTTTGGTGAAGGAAATTTCTTAAGGGCATTTGTCGACTGGATTGTGTTTAATATGAACAAGAAAGCCGATTTCAATTCGAGTGTGGTGGTAGTTCAACCACTTCCGAATGGTATGATTGATATGCTGAACGAACAGGATGGTTTGTATCACGTCAACCTTCAGGGACTTGACAAGGGAACCACTGTTAACAGCATCGAAATGATTGATGTCATCAGTCGCTCGCTGAACCCTTACAACGATTTTCAAGCGTATCTTCAGTTGGCCGAACAACCCGAAATGCGTTTCGTTTTCTCCAACACCACCGAAGCAGGTATTGCTTTCGACGACAGTTGTAAGCTGGATGATGCACCTGCAAGTTCCTATCCGGGTAAACTCACTCAGTTGCTTTACCACCGTTTTAAAACATTCAACGGAGCTGCCGACAAAGGTTTGCTTATTTTTCCTTGCGAATTGATTTTCCATAACGGAACCGAATTAAAGAAAACAATACATCAATACATTGAATTGTGGCAATTGGGTGCCGAATTCAAAAACTGGTTCGACACGGCTTGTGGCGTTTACTCCACCCTTGTCGATCGTATTGTACCGGGTTATCCACGCGAAAGCATCAACGAGATCCTTGAAAAGATACAACTGGAAGATAAATTGGTGGTGCAGGCCGAAATTTTCCATTTGTTTGTCATCGAGGCTCCTAAAAGCGTTGCCTTAGAGTTTCCTGCTGATAAAGCCGGGCTGAACGTGCTCTTTGT
>CAYMHE010000141.1:0-4264 GCA_964390175.1 uncultured Paludibacter sp. | reverse complement strand
AATTCGTATTCCCCTGTGGGTTCGCTGGCTATCTGATTATCCAACGGCTTACTATCCCTGTATAGAATTTCCGGATCCATATCGGCCTCGTTATCCCACTCAACACTGTCGAAGCTAATCCTGACTTTATTAAATAAAGCAATGTTTTTCAGCTCCTGAAAAATACCTGTTCCCAGATAGGGTTTCATATCAAACAGCCTTACTTCTCCATTGGCAAAAGTAAGAATCAACTGATAGTTTGAAGTGGGTAACACTTTCTTCACTGCTAAATACATACTACTTCTATTTTAAGGATTCTATTGCAAACGGTTTTTCTCCATTTTGGCACAAAGTCCAGTTAGCCAGTAACTCCTCTTGATGGATTTCCATCCATGCCAACACCAATCTTAATTGCCTGACAGGAATTTCACCCTCCATTATTTCCATGCTTAGAATATTAATTACAGCTATATTCATTGTAATATACATGAATATGAGCAGGGTTATGCTCTTTTGGCGCATAATACATTCTGATAATAATACCAAAAAACATAGAAATTGTAGGCATATATCTTATTTGTCGAATCAATCTTAGAATAATGCTGAGTTCCTTTATAATCTGAAAGCCTTCAGCGCACAATCAATAGCAGAATACTATTGATTTAATATGTTGAGAAATAAGTTTTAAAAATTCTTTTTTTGTATTGCAAACTTACATAAAAACAATGAATAGTGCAACCATAGCTGGTCAAAAATGAGATATTGCATATTATCCTTATCCCCTGCTCCTCTTCGTTACGGAAAGATAATTTTTTTTATAGTCAATCTGAGTACAAAAAATTCAATAACTTTTGCTCATAGCTTCAATCAACTGAATACGTATTCCGGTAGTTAATTACAAAAAACATTAAGTCTTACTGCAAATATGTGTTTTTTATTTAAAAATCATTAAACCAATTGGCTTTATCAAGTGTTATTCAATGTATAATTCAATAATCATTTACCCTTAAAACTAATGGTCATGAAACAGCACTACATTATTCACAAAAGCTTTTTGCTTACAATGTTAAGCATACTGCTTATTCTTCCCGGCCTTTATGCACAATTCACACCCGGCGAGGGCGGAACTCTCCCCACTTTTACTCAGTTCACTCAACCCGAAGGAAAGTTTGGTGGGCTCTTTCTGAAGTATTCGCATCGACAAAACGGGTTATTTGTCGGAAGTGGCACTTATGCCGAAGTTGACATGGAATTTCCGACTCCTTCGGCGATAGGCGCCAACAGTTACACTGTTCAGATTTCAGCCAATAACGGGCAGTCGTGGAGCAATTATCAACACAATTACGAGGATTTGGTACTTACAGGAGATAATTTTAGTCTCTCGCCTGATGGTTCGTACACTTTCAGACTACTTGCAAACGGCGGACCCAAAAATGGCTTCACTTCCAACGAAGTTTTGGCTTCGCTCTCGGGCATCGAAACCCGTTTTGCTGGCTGGAGCCTCGACGAAAGTATGTTTCTTACCGGCATTATGGCGCCGAATATCGGTCGTGGTCTTGAAGCTGGCTTTACTGTACGCAAGCTTTCGGACGACAGTGATGTTACAGGGCATCTTACTTATCAATGGTTCAGGGTAAATCCGCTTACTTCTGAAATGACTGTTATCGATGGCGCTACCGGGCTCACATATGCCACTACAAATGCCGATGCAGGGTATAAACTGGCTATCAGAGCCACCGGCGACGAAACAGAAGTGGGCGGTATGGCTCAGATTCTTTCCTCCTGGCCCAACCAGATTACAAACAATGCCTACGCTTCCAACGTTGACCAAACGGGTTTTAATCTCTATTTGCACAAAGGACTTACTGCTCTTACAGCGGCCGAACTCGAACTTACAGATGTTGATGCGAACGTTGTGCCCATCACCAATGTACAGACAATTGACAACAATGCTTCCTTCCGTATTTCGGCTGTGCTCGATCCGGCTAAAACACCTTTTCACCTTGTAAACAAATCTGATTTCTGGCAGATTGTAACGCAAATGGAAGGTATGCACATGTCAATGCCTGGAGTTAATATCGATTTCGGAACAGGGCTTAGTAAAACCGACCTAAAAACTGTATTTACTTTGAAAAACAATTGTTTGACATTCAACTCTACTGAAATTATCGACAAGATCAGCATCACCGACCTGAGTGGACGCCTGATTTGTGAAGCATTTCCGGGAGCAAATGCAGGAATTATAAGTACTCGTTCGCTTCCGCAAAGTGCCTGTATCATTCAGTATCAAATCAACAACATTGTTCATTCACAAAAAATAATCTCCGAATAGATTAAATAAGTTTGTAAGCCTAACAGTAAAAAAAGCTGTTAGGCTTATTTTTTATGTCGATTTCATTTCTTCTCGCATGCTACCGTCTTTTTCAATAAGTGCTATACTTTTCGTTGTATTCTCAGGCAGGTGCAGCAGTCCCAAATGATAGCTTTTTGACTTGGGGAGCAAAATTGTAAAATATATTACAACAATATAGCATTAAATCTTACTTTTTTTGTTTTGATATTTAAAAATTCAAAACAAATAAATATATTTGCAAAAGTCTTTTTCCTGTCATTAATAATTCCCTTGATCTTTTTGCAATGATATGAATAAAAATCTTTACATTATTCTGATTATCAGTTTGCTTATTTGCAGTTTTGGTATTGCTACCGTTGCTGCCCAATCGTCGTTTCAGGAACAATACAAGGTGGCAAAGCTTAAAAATGACACCACTTCTATGATACAATCGCTGAAACTCTGGGGCGATTCGTTGAGCGAAGAGGCTGATTTCGAGCATGGCGATAGCTTGCTCACCATGGCAATTGTGCTATCCGAAGCTTCGAAAAACAATTATGAAGCAGGAATTATCTACAATCTGCTGGCTTCCAATGCCAGTTATTCGGGCAACCGCCCACTGGCGTTGAGCTATTACCACAAAGCATTGAAAGCTTTTTACGATATCCGTGATGCCGATAAGGTAGCCATGATAATGTTGAATATGGGGTCGGAGTACGAATATGCCGGAAATCTGAAACTGGCCATCGCCTACAAACTCAAAGCACTGAAAAATAAACTTGCTTCCGGAAAAAAGAAAAATCTCGATTATTATTATCAGCAGGTGGGGCAGCTTTTTAAAGAAACCAACACCGATAAATGGGAGTTTTACGTGAAAAAAGCCTATGAAGTTTCGCGTACTTTGACCGATAGTCGCATTCAGACAAAAGCCGGGATTTTCAACGATTTGGGTGGAATAAGCAAACTGCGCGGAAAAAGCGATGAAGCGTTGGCCTGGTACGATTCAATGCTTGTTATTTCGAAGGCAAACAATTATATCACGGGTTTGGGCACAGGTTATTCCAATCGAAGTCTCATTTATATGTCGCAGGAAAAATATCCCGAAGCTTATGCCGATGTTCTGAAAGCCATTGACTACGCGCAGCAAAGCGGGAAAATTTATGCACAGATTCTCGACCGCATACACGCCGCCAATATTCTTGAAAAAATGAACCGATATGCCGAAGCCGGACTTTATGCGCAAAAAGCGCTGACGCTCGCCCGTGAGTACAAAACTTATCCCGAAGAGGAAGCACAGGCGCATTTGGCATTGGCACGTATTGGCGAAAAAACCAGAGACTGGAAAATGGCTTACGAGCATTATAACGCCTACAAAGAAGGTGTCGACTCGCTTCGGAATGCCGATGTGGAGAAAAACCTGCACGAGATGGAGCTGAAATATCAGACTTCGGAAAAAGAAAAGGAAATTGAACGACTCGACCATGAAAGTCGACTAAAAACAATTAGTTATCAGCGTCGTAAATCGATTATGGTTGCTGCTGTTTTTATCATGCTGCTTTTTGCCGCCATGTTGTTTCTGTGGTCGCGCCGTAAGCTGTCCGAAACACGAAAGGAACAGGCTGAACTCAGGGAAAAGCTGCTTCGTTCGCAAATGAATCCGCACTTTATTTTCAATACGCTGAATGCTATTAATCAATACGTACAGTCGGGAAAAAGCGAAGAAGCATCAGGTTTCCTCTCGCGATACTCGCGACTTATGCGCCAGATTCTCGAAAACTCCAACGAGCGTTTTATTTCGCTGACAGATGAAATTGAGTTCCTGAACAATTACCTGAAAATGCAGCAGTTGCGTTTTGGAATCAGTTTTGAATATAAAATCACTGTGGGCGAAGGTATTGATGCCGATAATACAGAAATTCCGCCAATGATTGCCCAGCCTTTTGTCGAAAATGC
>CAYMHE010000140.1:0-4303 GCA_964390175.1 uncultured Paludibacter sp. | reverse complement strand
TTTTTTTAAGAATCTGCTAAATATATCGATGAAAAACCGGTATATTATACTAGAGGCTGATATAATACTTGGAATATTTTCATTTGTAGCGGCAATCATCATTCACAATGAGTTACTGAATGTTGAATATAATTACAAGAACATTTTAACCCTTGGAGTTGTATACATGCTAATTAGTGTTACTTTCTTTATTTTGCTAAAGTCAAATCGGGGATTAGTTCGCCATTCTGGCTTTTTAGAGTTTTGGCGGCTTTATGTTTCGCTGTTCTTAGCAATTGTGTGCTTGTATGTTTTTATGCTTGCAAGCGGCTTTGAGATGCTACATCGCTACTTCTTCAGCCAAAACTTATTTCTTATAAACTTATTTTTGTTGTTATTTGCCCGGTTTGGAGTAGTAATGGTTTATAATTTCAGTATAAGCTATAATTTAAATGTAGCTAAAAACACCCTGATTTATTCCACAAATTCGCATAGTGTGGCGCTTATGCAATGGCTAAACAAAACAAATTCAATGCAATATCATGTAGTTGGCTTTATAACAAGAGAAAAAATCTCCTATAAATCAAGAATTCAGGAATTGCCGGTATACAATTTGGATGATTCAGAACTATCTTACAGAGTTTTCAGAAAACATAACATCAGCACAATCATTTTTCCGGATTATAAAAGTTTAAATACAGAACAGGAGAATATTTCCAAATTTATTGAAATGGGCTTAAATGTATTGGTAAGCCCACCATTAGAAGGACTGGATATAAACAATAAAATTCGTTTCCAAATGAAACCCATTCAGTTTGAAGATTTGCTCGGTCGCGATGAAATACAAATTGACATGAAGAACGTTGGAGCTCATACGAATGACAAAGTAATTCTTATAACAGGTGGAGCCGGTTCAATAGGCAGCGAATTAGTTCGTCAGCTCACAGCCTTTAAGCCAAAGCTGATTGTTATATTCGATATCGCTGAAACTCCTTTGCACAACTTACATTTGGAACTTGTTAAGCGTTTTCCTGCCTTTCGGTTCGAAACTGTAATTGGCGATGTCCGCAATAAAAATCGTTTGGACTATGTTTTTCAAAAATACAAACCGCAAATTATTTACCATGCTGCAGCCTACAAACATGTTCCGTTGATGGAAGAAAATCCCTGTGAAGCCATCCTCACCAACGTTGAAGGGACAATAAATGTATCGAAACTGGCAGTGAAATATAATGCTGAGAAATTTGTAATGATTTCTACTGATAAAGCTGTTAATCCTACAAATGTAATGGGTGCATCAAAACGTATTGCTGAGATTTATATTCAATCATTTGCATATAAGCTAAAAGAACAGGGAAAAACAATTAATTTTGTAACTACACGATTTGGTAATGTATTGGGTTCAAATGGGTCTGTAATACCTTTTTTCAAAGAGCAAATTGAAAAAGGTGGTCCTGTAACAGTAACTCATCCGGAGATAATTCGTTACTTTATGACTATTCCCGAAGCCTGCAGATTGGTTATGGAGGCAGCTTCTTTTGGACAGACCGGCGAAATCTATGTCTTTGATATGGGATCTCCTGTAAAAATAGCCGATTTGGCACGTCGAATGATTGAATTAGCTGGCTTTATACCAGACAAAGACATTATGATAGAATATATAGGATTACGACAGGGAGAAAAGCTTTATGAAGAATTGCTAAACGACAATGAGAATACCATGCCTACTAAACACGAGAAAATTACGATTGCCAAAGTGAGACAATACGATTATGATGATGTGATAACTTCGATTGAACCACTGTTAGCAAACTCAATCAAAGTTGATATAAATGCTACTGTAAAGATCATGAAGAAGATAGTTCCTGAATTTATAAGTCAGAATTCACCTTTCGAGTCACTTGACAATTCACCTCAACTCGAAGAACATCACAAAGAGATGCTTATCAGCTAATTACAAACAGAAACTACAATAAATATAATAAATACAGGTTGAGCCAAAATTAATCTAAAAACAGAGGAGCTTATCAGTTATTTGTTTTGAATAAACAAACTACACTCAATTTTAGCTAATCGCCATTTATACAATTCCAATGCATCTAATCTTCTATATACTTATTGTTGTAGCACTTTTTGTGTTCGAAATACTTTATTTCAGGGTGGCCGATAAATTTGATATTATTGACAAACCGAATGAACGTAGTTCGCACACTCACATCACTTTAAGAGGTGGAGGAGTTGTATTTTATTTTGGTATCTTTCTGTTTACTATCCTGCAGGGTTGGTTATATCCGGCATTCTTTTTAGGTCTTTCTCTTATTTCTACAGTTAGTTTCCTCGACGATATCCGTCCGTTAAGTTCGCGTTTACGCTTGCCCCTGCATTTCGTGGCTATGGGCATTATGTTCATCGATTTAGGTCTTTATGCTTTGCCCTGGTATTTTTGGGTGATAGCACTTGTAATAGCGGTAGGCATAATCAATGCATTTAATTTCATGGATGGTGTCAACGGTATTACCGGTGCGTACAGTACGGTGGCATTGCTTGCATTGTGGTATGTCAATCAATACATTATTTCGTTTGCCGATCAAAGTTTAATCTATATCGTTTTTTTGTCGGTGTTGGTATTTAATTTCTTTAATTTCAGAACTAAAGCCAGTTGCTTTGCCGGCGACGTGGGCTCAGTTAGCATTGCTTTTATCCTTGTATTTTTGCTGGGTAAACTCATAGTTGTGAGTGGAGATCCCCGGTATTTGCTTTTTCTGGCTGTATATGGCGTGGATACGATACTTACAATTATTCACCGTATTATCCTAAAGGAAAACATATTAAAGGCTCATCGCAAACATGCCTATCAACTTATGGCTAACGAGTTAAAAATTCCACATTTAGTTGTATCCTTGTGTTATTCAGGGCTACAACTTATTCTATCAGCGTTGGTTATTTTTGCACCCTTCTATAGCTTATTATTTGTTATACTGTTAGCCATTGTGTATGTAGCTTTCAAATTCAGGTATTTTAGTCTTCATACGTCTTGAATCTATCACTAAAGGGTTTCTGTATGTGAATCATAAAAATCAGCATATTTCATCATAAACTTATCTACCCATACAACTTTTGAATACAATCTCATGCAATTAATAAACGAAGAATTACTGAACAGTGTGTCAGCCGAAGCTGCTGAAAACCTGCGTTTGCGCAAAAACTATAACCTCCATGCAAACCTGGACGACAAGGTGCAAAGGCTTCTGAATGCTCTTGAGCCGGGCACTGAATTACCTGTACATCGCCATCGGCACACAGATGAGACTTACTTATTGTTGCGTGGAAGTTTGATCCTGAAGTTGTACAATGACACCAAAACACTCATCGACGAATATGTATTAAACCCCGAAACAGGGAATTATGGCGCGTCTATCCCTGCCGGACAATGGCATACAATTGAAGTGCTTGAGAAGGGAACGGTTATTTTTGAGGTAAAAGAAGGTCCCTATGCCCCACTGTCAGACGAAGATATTTTGTAAGTTTTAGCGGGAATGAGTTGGCGTGTTGCTGAGCCGCTGATTGGCAATTTCGCAAAATTCAGCGTTCAGTTCGTAGCCTATAAAATTCCTGTTCAGCATTTTAGCTGCCACAGCCGTACTTCCCGAACCTATAAACGGATCGAGCACCACATCGCCTTCGTTGCTGCTGATTTCGATAAATGGCAGGCATACTTTCAGAGGTTTTTGGGTTTTGTGCTTTGTTCTTTCCTTGCCCATGCATATAGGCGCCTGAATAAAATTGTGCATTTCGTTCACCGGCTTATGATTCCAGGTTTTAGGTGTTCCCTTCGAGAAATGCACAAGCATTTCCATGCTGTTGGCATACATTTTTCGAGTGTAAATGGCCGGAAAAGGGTTGGTTTTGTGCCAATGTATGACCTTACGAAACTGAAAACCTACTTTTTCTACAATACGGTTGATGTACGAAACAAAATCGTCGCCACACCACATATAACCGGCAGCACCGGGTTTGGCCACTCTGAAACATTCAGTCAACACATCTTCAAGAAATTGTAAATACTCTTCTTCGGATGTAAATCCGTCGAAATCGAATTCGGTGACAACGTCCTTGTGATTTTTAAGGCTACTTATATTCTGAGCACGATATTGATAATACGGAGGATCGGTAAAAATCAAATCTACACAGGCATCGGGCAGCTGTTTTAACCCTTCGAGGCATGACTGATGATAAATAATGTTGAGCTCCATGTAGTTTAGTGTGTGAATATATCAATTTGAAAATGTGTCAATTATTAATAAGTCTCTGGTCTACAGTCGCC
>CAYMHE010000139.1:0-4324 GCA_964390175.1 uncultured Paludibacter sp. | reverse complement strand
CGTAAAACGAAAGGATTGTATGGATTATCGTTGAATACAAGTTACTTTAAAGGGTATTTTTCTTTCTTTTTGTTGTTGCTTCCGTTCTTGATTTTAGCATCGTATTCGGCTGATTTTCAAAATGCTTATCCGCAGTTTAAGCCCTGGCTCTACGAAGGTGTTTTAGGTCTGGAAACATGGGAAAGTACTGCCCTGTTCGAGATTTCGTACGTAATTGATTTTGTTATGACTGAATTGCTTTTCAGAGGGGCGTTGGTGATTGGCATGGTCGGTTTAATGGGACGTGGCGCTGTTTTGCCCATGGTAGCCATGTATGTTGTCATTCATTTTGGCAAACCGCCTGTCGAAACCATATCATCGTTGTTTGGAGGTTACATTTTGGGTGCGCTGGCTTATCAAACACGTCATATCTGGGGAGGCGTTATTGTGCATGTGTTTATTGCGCTTACAATGGAAACAATGGGTCTTTTTCAGTATTATTTGCCGGATAAATAAAGCAATAGGTATTCTGCCAGACAGTGTCGTTCCGGATATTTTAGTTAAAAACAAAAGAAACTCAACCAGAATACCGGTTGAGTTTCTTTTTTTTATTTCGATAAATCGAGCTGCTATTCTACAGCTTCCAATTCTATCATCAGAGTTTCCTTCGGAATCCGCTCACCAACTGCTACGTTAATTTTTTTGATACGAGCAGTGAATGGCATTTCAATGCGGTTTAGCATTTTCATGGCTTCGAGTATGAGTAAGGGCGCACCTTCTTTTACGATTTCACCCTCGGCGACAGATATTTGTATAATAGTACCCGGAATTGACGACTGAACATCGTAAGGATTGGGATCCACCCAAACCTTACGGTTCATGTATTTAGTTGTAAGCTGTGTTTTATATTTACGCGCTGTTACTGCAAAATCTACCAATTCGGGAGTTTCTTTTTTCTTATTCATTATATTTTAATTTTATAAGACAACGATTAAAAGTTCAATAAATGAGCTTGAATCAAATTCCATCAAAATGGAGGAATCCCGTGTTTTTTAGCTGGACGGTGATCGTCTTTGTTTTTCGAAACATCAAGCGCATGCAATAATAAATCGCGGGTCTCGAGCGGTTCGATTACTGCATCGATATAACCTTTTGATGCTGCTACGTAAGGATTTGCAAATTTTTCAATATATTCTTTCACTTTGATCTGACGCATTGCATCTTCGTCTTCGGCTTCCATAATTTCTTTGCGGAAAATAATATTGGCTGCACCTTCAGGTCCCATTACCGCAATTTCGGCACCTGGCCATGCAAACATAAAGTCGGCACCAAGGTGACGCGAATTCATTGCAATATAGCCTCCACCATACGCTTTTCGCAGAATGACTGTAATTTTAGGAACTGTAGCCTCGGAATAAGCGTAAAGCATTTTAGCACCATGACGGATAACACCAGCATGTTCCTGATCTACTCCCGGCAGATAGCCTGGCATATCTTCGAGCGTGATAATAGGGATGTTAAATGCATCGCAGAAACGAATAAAGCGGGCTGCTTTGTCGGATGCATCGCAATCGAGAACCCCTGCAAGATACATAGGCTGATTGGCCACGAAACCTACTGTTTCGCCTTCCAAACGTCCGAAACCAATAACAATATTAGGCGCCCACAATTCCTGAACTTCGAGGAATTTCGAATCGTCGGCCAGTGCGAAAATTATTTCGCGCACGTCATAAGGTTGTTTAGGATCGGATGGAATAATATTTTCGATGTTTTTTCTTGATTTTGGTTTCTTGGGCTCAACCTTAGCTGCTTTTGTCTGATTGTTGTGAGGGATAAGAGAAATCAGTTGCTTGATTTGATCGAGACATTCTAATTCGCTCAAAGCATAGAAATGTGCGTTTCCGGTAATTTCGGCGTGTACGCGCGCACCTCCAAGATCTTCCTGCGAAATTTTTTCACCAAGTACAGTTTCAATAACATTAGGGCCGGTGATGAACATTTTGGATATGTTTTCGACCACAAATACAAAGTCGGTCAGTGCGGGGGAATATACAGCACCACCAGCACAAGGGCCCAAAATCACTGATATTTGAGGAATTACACCTGACGCCATTGTGTTCCGGTAAAAGATTTCACCATAACCGGCTAATGCTCCAATTCCTTCCTGGATACGTGCACCACCTGAATCGTTGATACCGATGCAGGGAACTTTCATTTTAAGGGCATGATCCATTATTTTTGTGATCTTACGCGCATGTTTTAGTCCTAACGAACCACCCATAACAGTAAAATCCTGAGCATAAATGCAGATAGCTGCACCTTTAATGGTACCTGTTCCTGTAATTACTCCATCCCCCGGAAGCTCTTTGCTTGCCATTCCAAAGTTTTGCTCTTCGTGTTCTACAAAAAGATCATACTCGTGAAATGAATCGGGATCTAATAAGCCCAGAATACGTTCTCTGGCAGTCAATTTACCCATTGCTAACTGTTTTTCAATGGCTTTGTCGCCGCCTCCTTTTTCAACGATGGCTTTTTTTTGTCGTAATGCCAGAATGTTTTTCTTTAATGACATAATTTTTTAATTAAACTAAAATTAATACTAAGCCATATATCTATGACCGGATTTAATTCGGGGCAAAAATAACACTTTTTTTATGAAACTGTGCAATAATTGAAATTATGATAATCTCACGATTTCAGTTTGCTGTTTTTCAGTAACTTAATTACATTTCTTCTTGTCGATAGCATACCCGGAGATAGGCCTTCGCTGTCGAAATTTTCAAGATAAGCCACTAATTCGGGAATCAAATCGGGCTCTGTCAGACAGAATTTATATAAAAGTTTTAAAGACAATGCCTGGACTGCAATGGCCGATTTAGTCGAAGTCATCCAATCGAAACAGGCATTGATAAGCTCCACCTGAATGGGTTGGGGGAGTGGGAGATTGTTGAGGATACCCAAGCAACCTCTTTTTATGCCATTATGCGAAGAAGCAATGGTGAACGCTGCCAGTTCGTTGAAGTGCTTATCTGTGAATAGTTCAGGATGTTTTTCGCTTATTTTCTGACAAGCCCATGCTGCTCGCCAGGCAACCGTTGTGTCGGTGTCAAAAATAAGTTCATAAACAGTAGTAAAGGTATCGGGATGTATAAACACTTCGAGTGCTAACTGATCAATATATCTCTTTGACAGCGGTAGCAGTAAATGAGCTCTGTAATCCATTGCAATCTTAAAATTGATAAGTATTTTAATTTTGACTGAATAAATACCAAACGATGATTTTCAGAATAGCTAAATTCATCAAAATCAGCATTTTTAACTTTAATTGAGAACTGAGTTTGTGTAGAGTGTTTATCTGAAAATGATACTATTTATAATGTCGCCTCCCACCTGTTTGTTCAACGAATTTTTTATCTCTTCGCGCGACAGAAACAAATCATGCCTCAATACCGAAGAGGACAACGTGACGTATAAAATCCTGTTTTTAATGCTTAGTTCTGTTGTATATTGCATAATATTCTCACCCAGAACTATAGGCCAGGCATCAATGATTCGTTTTTCGTTCAGTGGTTTATCCAGATGATTCGATTTTAAAACCTGAGTAATCACATCCCGCAGGGATTCTGTATTTTTTTTTCGCATAATGCTGATCTTGTTGTGCTTACCTAAGCTGTAATACTTCTCCTGTTTTTGCCCCTTCGCTGAATGGTTTGTCGTTCAGCAGATACAACTTTTCAGTTTTTATGGCATATTGTTGTGCAATCTGATACATTGTTTCACCCTCACGCACTACATGGGTAGTATATGATTTTCCTGATTTGTTTCTTTTGTTCTGTAGATATACCTGAGTGCCCGGATTCAGATCTGTAGTAGCTTTTACTTCGTTGTAAGCTCTCAGGTTTTTTTCGCTTGTGTCAAATTCGTCGGCTATACTGCTGTAAGTGTCGCCGGCCTGAGCCACCACATACCGAACGCGATTGTTTTTATAAACCTCGTGACGCTCAGTAGCTGTAATACTGCCCATTGTAGGAAGGTTTTGCTGACTTTTTTCAGTCGAATATTTTGAAGCTACACTTGTGTTATCGTCGCCTTTTACCAAATCGTAGGCATGTAATCCGTAGTTTTCTATAATAGAGATAAGTTTATAGGCATAGGTAGGGTCGGTGGCATAACCGGCTTTTTTTAATCCGTGTGCCCAACTTTCGTAATCGGTAGGGCTTAGCTCAAACAAAAATGCGTAACGGGTTTTATTTTTCAAAAAAAAGGAATGATCTTCGTACGAAGCAAGAACGTTGTCATATTTTCTGAAACACTCTCCTTTGCTGTCATCGTCGTGATATACTTT
>CAYMHE010000138.1:2647-4434 GCA_964390175.1 uncultured Paludibacter sp. | reverse complement strand
GAAATATCGGAAGAGCTTGACAAAATTACTGTGGCTAACGCAGGAAGAATGTCTAATGTCAAAAGTCAAAAGTCCGGAGACTGTTGACTTTCGACCTTTGACAATTTGTTGTTATTTCTGATCCAACTCCATATTTGGCAGGAACAAAGCCATATCTTCGTCCACACTGCCGATAGGTGCAAGTCCGAATGCATTTACCAACACATTAGCTACATTGGGCGAAAGGAAAGCAGGCAATGTAGGTCCGAGGTGAATGTTTTTCACACCCAGGTGAAGCAATGCAAGCAATACAATAACGGCCTTTTGCTCGTACCATGCAATGTTGTAAGCTATTGGTAATTCGTTGATATCGTTCAGTTCGAAAACTTCTTTCAGTTTGAGTGCTATCATTACCAGCGAGAAGCTGTCGTTACACTGTCCGGCATCCAACACACGTGGAATTCCACCTATATCGCCAAGGGGCAATTTGTTGTAACGGTATTTGGCACAACCTGCTGTAAGAATTACTGTGTCAGTAGGCAGTTGCTGTGCAAATTCGGTGTAATAGTTACGACCTTTCATGCGTCCATCGCATCCGGCCATTACAAAGAACTTACGGATAGCGCCTGATTTCACTGCATCAACCACTTTATCGGCCAACGCAAAAACCTGAGCATGTGCAAAACCACCCACTATCTCACCTGTTTCAATTTCGGTGGGAGCAGCCATTTGTTTGGCATGTGCAATCATGTACGAGAAATCTTTTGGTTGTCCGTTTACGCCTTCTTCAATGTGTTTAAAGCCGGGGAAACCTGATGAACCTGTTGTATAAACACGGTCGGAATAAGTGGCTGTGCTTTTGGGTGGCACAATACAGTTGGTTGTAAAAAGGATGACACCGTTGAAAGTTTCGAAATCAGTCACCTGACTCCACCATGCACCGCCGTAGTTACCCACAAAGTGTTTGTATTTTTTGAAAGCCGGATAATAGTTGGCAGGAAGCATTTCGCTGTGTGTGTACACATCAACGCCTGTTCCTTCGGTTTGTTTCAGTAGTTCTTCCATGTCTTTCAGGTCGTGACCACTGATTAAAATACCCGGATTGCTGCGAACGCCAAGATTTACTTTGGTAATTTCAGGATTTCCGTAAGTAGTTGTGTTGGCTTTATCAAGCAATGCCATTACTGTTACACCCCATTTACCTGTTTCGAGCACAAGAGCCGTAAGTTCGTCGGCAGTAAGTGCATCGTTGGTAGTAGCTACCAATGCCTGTTGAATAAAGGCATGCACTTCATTGTCGTTGTATCCCAGATTTTGAGCATGTTCTACATAAGCAGCCATACCTTTCAATCCGTAAATGGTAAGTTCGCGCAAAGAGCGTACATCTTCGTTTTCGGTAGCTAACACGCCTACTTTAGCAGCAATTTGTTCCATTTCGGCAGCAGTAAGCGCTGTCCAGTTAAGTAATTCGGTTTTCTCCAATTCTACTTTGTTTTCTAGCAAAGTAGCTTTCAGTTGAGAGCGGAGTTTGAATCCTTCGCGAATACGATTTACAAAGCGTTCGTAATCAAAGTTCGCGTTGGTGATAGTCATAAACAGACTGTCGGTGATAAAGAGGTTGGCGGCTTCGTTTTCTATTTCGAGCAAACGTAAAGCGGTGGTGTAATGCGAGAGACCTTTCAGTTGATAGATCAATAGATCCTGTAAAGCTGATACTTCGGGAGTTTTTCCACAAACTCCCTTTACCTCGCATCCCGACCCTTTGGCTGCCTCCTGGCATTGATAGCAAAACATGTTCATAATTTTTT
>CAYMHE010000138.1:0-2547 GCA_964390175.1 uncultured Paludibacter sp. | reverse complement strand
TGAGAATTAGTAATCATAGCTTTGAGCTTTTCAACATAAGCTTCTTTGTTTGTGTCCAGTTTCGGACAGGCAATCGCGAGTGTTTTTCCTGTAAGGAAACGGTTGTGAAAGTCGGCAAAGCTAAAGGCCACACAGTCGGCTGCCAATACCACATCCGCTCCACGAAAATAAGCCGCTTCGGGATTCAGTAAATGCAACTGAACAGGCCACTGACGTAACTGAGAGGCGGAGGAGGAAGCTGTAGCCATAGTAAAACCTGAAGCGGCGGGTTTTGGAGCTCCGAAACTCATTTCCCTGCTTCCGGGACAAGCACTATGTTGCTGTGGAGCAGGAGCAGCGGCTTTCGAAGCACAGCCGGCACCGCCATGGTTGTGTACCTGGGCAAAATCAATCTGTATGCCATTGGCACGCAAATAACCAACGCCTTGTTTCAGATAATCGGTTTCGCCATGTTCTTTCAGATGCTTCAGGTGCGCAATAATGGTGCGTTCTCCTTTAGGAATCATGCGTTGAATAGTTGCAATTTCGTCATACGGTTCCGCTTCGCGTTCTTCGAGCGTAATAGCGCCTACCGGACAATCGCCAATACAAGCACCAAGTCCGTCACAAAACAGCTCGCTCACCATGCGCGCTTTGCCATCTATCATTTGCAAAGCGCCCTCGTGGCAACCCTGCACACAAGCCTCACAGCCATTGCAAAGCGTTTCGTCAATTTTTATTATTGTTCGTTTCATAAATTTATTTACTATTTTATCATTTACTATTTACTATTTAAATGTACTATTCACTTTAACCCAATTGTAAATTGTAAATGAATAAATCGTCAATTATTTAATCATTGTAAGCAACATCTTAAACTGCTCAACTGCAACCACAGCATGACGAACATTGGCTGGCATAATAATACTTTCGCCAACATTTAGTACAAATGAATTTCCGTCGATAATCACTTCGCCCACGCCATCGAGTACTTGTACAATGGCATCGTAGGGAGCAGTATGTTCGCTCAGAAACTCACCTTTGTCAAAAGCAAAGAGCGTAACATTGCCGCGTTCGTTGCGAATGATGATTTTGCTTACTACCGAACCTTCGGCATATTGCACTTTTTCTGTCATGCTGAACTTCTCAGCCGTCGGAAATGCTTTGTTACCGGCTTTGGGGGCCATTTTGAATTCGCTCATATTATAGTTTTTATTTGTATTTTTGTAATGCCTTGTTTTATTACTTTGCAAAAGTATACTTACAGAAACATTTAAAGTGTAACAGTTGTTACAGCTTCAATTAAAACTTACTTTTTCCCTTCAAAAAAATGAAAAATATCGATCCGGAATGGAATAATTTCCGCAATATCGGCGATGGTGGCGATGGCTTTCCTTCCGATATGCAATACAGCATAAAATTCCACGGCAAGAATGAAGTGATTTTCAGGCAGGGCGATTTGTGCGATGCTTTGAATATACTGATGACGGGTTCGGTAAAAACAGAGATGATTACCGAAAACGGAAATTTGCTGGGCATCGAAATCATTAATGCACCCCGTCCGTTGGCGCCTGCCTTTCTTTTTTCGGGGAATAACCGTTTTCCGGTGGATGTAACTACGCTCGAAGAGGTGGAGGTGCTTCGCATTCCTAAGGACGAGGTGCTTCGCCTTATGACAACTCAGCCCGACTTTATGCAGCAATTCCTGACACACAATGCCAACCGCACGCAGTTCCTCACCAACCGCCTTCAGTTACTTTCCATCAAAACGATAAAAGGAAAAATTGCCCATTTCCTGTTGGAACAGGCCGGCGAACAGGGCGACTCTTTCACGCTGAATCGCAACCAGACCGAACTGGCCGATTTCTTCGGAGTAGCACGCCCATCGCTGGCACGCAGCCTTTCGGAAATGATTGAAGAAGGCATTATTGATGTCAACAAAAAAGAATATACTATCCTTGATAAAAAAAAGCTACGCGAATTGTTGGTGTGAAAAGGGGAGGAGGGATGATAATTGATAATTGATAATTGACAATTCATAATTCAAAAGACAATCCATAATCTACAATTCATAATTCATAATTCACAATTAATAATGAAGAGCAGATTGGTTCATACTTCAACATTCTTACATTGGCACATTCTCACATTCTCAAATTAGCACATTTTTCTCTCTTCTATTTGTTAATTGTAAATTTTTTACATACATTTGCAGACCTTACTTTTTGTAACTCAGTAATAATTGTTTACAAATAAAAGCATCGAAAACAAATCACAAAGGGGAACGTAAAAGTATGCTGAAAAATAACAAGTAAGGAGCAACTTTCAGTTGAAATAAAAGCTATGCCAGACCCTTACTATGGGACTGACGCGCCGTTTCGTCTCCCTGCATCAGCCGGAAAATCTTCAATAAGTTCATATAGCGCCCCTTACTGTATATAACCTTTCGTTTTGCAATGCCGATTATTGGAAGAGGAACAGACCTTCGTTATATACAAAGCTTATTAGGACACTCAAGTGCTAAAACTACCGAGATATATACACATATAACAGTGAAAGGTTTCGATC
>CAYMHE010000137.1:0-4618 GCA_964390175.1 uncultured Paludibacter sp. | reverse complement strand
CCAATAATGGCTGGCGTACGTGGAAAAATTCGGTGTGGTGGATTGGAGTAAAAACGCACTGTGTCATTTTCGTCGACATACGTAATATCAACCGGCAAATGATTGAAAATAAGATTGAATTGTTCTGCCGTAAGTATGCCGGTTGGTAAATGAATTTTATCTTCAGTGCTGAAAATATTTTCCTTGTTATTTAATCCGGCTTGTTTCAACTCCGCATAAGGCAGCCCGATACCAATGGTTTGTTGGAGCATGTCGACAAACTCTTCGTTTGTCAAGGTTTCGAGCAGCATAGGGAAAATTATTTTTTCTTCCCTGAGGATAATGGTATTGACATTGAAAAACACCAAGCCGCAAACTGAATTAAACTCCTTTAAATCAATTTCTACTGCTGATAATAATTCTACTAATCGTTTAACATTACGTTTTATATCGTCGTGAAACGACCACATCAGTTTGACACATTGGTGATGCTTCCATTTTGCTTCGAGAACCGGAAAAACCACATTTTCGATAACTGTATAATGCAGAAAGAATTTTTCGAAAGCAATTAACTTTTGCATTAATGCCTGAACATGAACTACTTCTGCCTGTTTGTTGATAGCTTTTATATGTTCCCGCATATCTTTTAAGTTAGCCAACGCCACAGCATTATCCTGTGTGTAAATGTCCAAAATTGAACCCTGTGCAGGTGTCAATGCAGGATATTCGAGAATGGTTTGATACAAAATATTGAAAAGCTTATTGGAAACAAATTTCAAATCTTCGATTGAAATCTGTTTATCCATCAAAATATCAAAAGCACCCACAATATCATGCGGGATAAACTTGCTCGTTTTAAGCGCGTGCTTTTCAATGAGTTGCAAACCATTTTCACCTTGCAGCAATCCCAGCATGTAATTTGCTAACTCTTCGGCTCTTTGTTCGGCGTTGTTTGTAAATTCAGACATAAATATTAAGAATTTCTTATTTCAAATATATACTGCTCAATTCGTCCACCATTTTCAGGTATTTATCGTGATACTCGTTGTTGGCAGTGGCTAAATTAGCTTCTTCAAAATTCAGCGACATAGTTTCGAGTATGCTTCCCGGCAACATTCTTTCGGCCATTGGGTATAAAATATTATTTTCCTTGGCAATGTGATTTGTAAGTAATGTACAGTAGTTTAGCAAATTAGTTCTTATATCTGCGAAGGCCGAATTATCACCTTTTTTTAATTGCGAAATTCCATCGATTGCATTTTTAATGTATGCACGTCCTTCATCGTGTTCGTAAAGCATAACACCAACAGGTCCACCTTCGCGCGGCATTCCGTGTTTTTCCAGTTCCATAAACAATACATCCTCTTCTTTGAGATGATGGTATTTGTCAGCAAAATTTTGCACAAAATCAATTATTTCTTCCACATGTTGCAGATTAACCTTGGTTTCGTCGTTTTTGTTTAAAATAGTTTGAGTTATTTCAATCATTTGTAAAATGCTGTCGTGCTCTTTTACTAATATTTCTATGGCTGTCATATCTTTATTTGTTTAACATATTATTAATGGCTTGTTTGTTTTGCTCGGCTGTAGGCGAAGGTGTTTTTACAACCAATACTCTAAAGTCGGCATTACTTTCGTTATACAGGCAATGTGGAATGTTTTTGGGGCTATCAATAAGCCAATCCTTGGTTGCAGTTTGCTTTTCGTCGCCAATTTCGATAACTCCCTCGCCTTCCAATACATAGAAAAACACATTTACAGCCGTGGTGTGTTTTTTAAGGCTTTCGCCTGGTTTTAAGAGAATATGAACTACCTGCACATCATCGTTTGCATGCAATTTTCGGGCATCTACTCCATGTGGATTATTGGTAGTTGCCATTTCGTTGTATTTTATTCGTTTCATTATTAACTGTCTTTGTTTGAGTTATAAGCGGGAAAACTGTTTCCAATTTTCCCGCTGTAAATTTAATTTATTTTTCTAGCAAAAAATGTTTTTTGAGCTAAATCGTAAAAAATAATCAGTCCGCCCAATATCATCATGCCATCAGGTAGAGTCCTAGCCCACATCCAGCCCTTTAAACCTTCCACTGTCTCGCGCATACGAGCAAAGAAATAACCCGATTCCATTGCCACTTCGCTCTGATGAATTCCCACAATATAAGTTGGAATGGCATAGAGCAACGCCCCGATTGTCAAAACCCAGAACCCAATTTTACTCAATTTATCATTCCATACATAATTATTTGCCAATGCGTTGGCACGCGAAGTCATATAAAGAAACGCTAACGAAATGTAGCCAAATGCACCAAGCAGTGCTATGTGTCCGTGAGGCATGATAAGATAAGTGCCGTGTGAATAGTAGCTGATTGTTGGTGTGTTGATTACCATTCCGAAGAATCCGGCTCCAATCCAGTTCATTATAGCTGAACCGGCAATCCACATAAACGGTATACCAAAATGGAATTCTTCACCAGCATATAGTTTCTCACGCTGATTTTTCATGGCTTCGATAATCATCAGTGCCAATGGCAGAGGTTCAAGTGCCGAGAAAATACCACCAATGGCAATCCAATATTCATCAAGACCTTGCCAGAAATAATGGTGACCAACGCCCAATGTACCACTTAACGAAATAAGGAATAGTTCGAAGAACATAACCCTTACAGCAGTTTTATGGCTGATAAGACCCAGCGAAACGGTAAAGAATGCAATTACACCCGCTGCAAAAAGCTCAAATGTTAACTCTACCCACAAATGAATCACCCACCAACGATAATAATCATCAACCGTATAGTTTGGAATAATTTTGTGAACCGGCATCATACCTGCCATATAAAGCGTGGCAATAGCAAATGCCGACCAGATAATGGTACTAACAATAGGATTATTTGTTGCTGACTTTCGAATAAGCGAAATGATTAATAAAAACCAGAAAACCAATCCGATAACCAACCCAATATCCCAAACACGTGCCAGATTTATCAGCTCACGTCCTTCGTTACCTAACCAAAACCAGGTTTCGCGCATCTGTCCGGTTGCACCCATATATAAACCAATCATTGACCCAACTGCTACAACTAACAAAGCCGACCAAAGTACATCAACCAACCACGGATATTTATGATCTTTGTTGGCAACCCAGGGTGCAATTAACAATCCGCCAACTAACCAACCCACTGCAACCCACAAAATTGCCAACTGCGTATGCATTGAACGTAAAACGTTAAATGGCAATATCTCCTGCGAAATAATAAAATCTTTGCTTGGCTCTGTGTATAAGTGCGCTAAATATCCACCCAGAAAGAGCTGAACTAAGAATAATCCCGCTACAATTGGAATGTACTTCAATAATTTTTTCTGCGATGGAAACATAGAAGTAATTTTCATGGCAGGCTCTAACTGTTCATCTTCGTCTTTTTTAAACAAATATTCGTAGGATAAATAAATCACTACAATAGTTAATGTCCACAAAACCAAAAATTCCCACAACGAAATTTTATGCGAATTGAATGTCAAATCCTGATCAATAAGTGGCTCGGCAGGCCAGTTGTTCGACCACGTACGGTCGGTTCCCGTGCGATACGACGAAGCTACCAGTTGTGCCCAATCCACAAATGCCGCAATTTTCACTGCTTCTTCGGGCTTAATAACACCACCACGCCAGGCACGTTCGGGGTCGCCCTCTACAAGTAGTTTAGTGAGGTATTTTACATTTTCTTTGTAAGCCGCCGCCGATGCATTGGTGTAAACGGTTTTACTTTCGAGTAGCGTTGTTTGTTTTTTAAAGTCCTGTTTTACACGTTCTTTTACGGCGCCACGTTCCACTTCGGTCAGTTGAGCATTATTCTTCTTGTACAACTCCATACCATAGTAATCGTACAAAAATGTAGCACGATAGTGTACAAAATCGGTGGAAAAATCAGGCCCCATATAAGCGCCCATTCCCAACAACGAACCCCAGTCGGTTAAGTCGAACTGCTGAAAATACGCTTTACCTGCTACCACATCGTCGTAGGTGTAAAGTACTTCCCCACTTTCCGCTGTCACTTCCTGAGGAATTGGCGGAACTTCTTTTTGCAGGTTTGCAGTGTAATAAATCAACACCGAAACCATAATCAGTGCAATAATCCAGAAGGAAGTAGATAAACCCTTCCGGCTCATAAATTTGTCAAGCAACGATTGTTTCATAACATTTTGATTTTTAAAATTATAGAATTAAGAAATATATAAATATAGCATCCTTCATAAATAATACTACGAAGTAGTATTTAATTGCAAAAAAAAAATCAGAGTTTGTAAATTTTGCTCATATCTAAGCTTTTGAGTGTGTTGTTTGCAAAAACTTTTATAAACTCATCGCGTACGCTAATCCATGTTGCATGCATGGCACACGGATTTTCGTCGCTGCACTTATCAAAACCAAGCACACAACTTGTATATTTATTTATACCTTCCACAGCATCAATTATTTGTCCTAAATAAATTTCGTTGGTGCTTTTTGCAAAACGGTAACCGCCATCGCGCCCCTGCACGCTATATATAAAACCAGCTTTGGTTAAATCAGTCATTAGCCGGCGCAGGTATTTATCGGAAATCTGAAGCGTATCAACCAAAAATTTAGCTGAGTACAACTTATCTT
>CAYMHE010000136.1:0-4675 GCA_964390175.1 uncultured Paludibacter sp. | reverse complement strand
AAATTCTGTATTGGAAAGTAAGAGTTCTTTCTTTTCGATAAAACAGAAAACAATGATTGCTAAACAACAATAATCCCTGAACGCTAAAGCGCAAAGTGGCAAAGTATATTTTTTATATAGCTGACAATTTGCGCTTTAGAGTACAAGGATTATAAATACTTTTCTTCTTAAAATGTAATCAAAGCGTTTCAAAAATCATTTTATCAAACTTTTGAAAGCAGAACCAAAGATGAGATAACTTGTATTTCCGCCAATGGTACCTTCATTTTGTCCCCACAGAAATGGCCAATCATCGTAGTTTTCAAAGTGGTCGGGTTTTCGGAACAGGATACCCGGAGCCACATTGCCCGGAATAAATGAAAAGTCGGCCCTGTTATTGCCATAAAACACTGCTTTAGGACGTGTGGCACCCACTGTAGCTACCAACGAATAATTATGGTACGGATGACATCCATACAGGTAGTTGGCTGTTTTAAATGCATGAGTCGCCTCCACTATATCGGGATAAAATTTGCTGGCAAAGCAAACGGTGGTACCAAAGTTCAACATAATTCCGCCACCAGCCCAGTTGCCAAGTCCGATAGGCACTCCATAAGGATTATCCTTCTCAAGCCCATCGATATATTCCCTGTACTTCAGCACATAAGGTCGTAGTTTTTCTTTGAAAGATGCATCCATGTGCGGAATTGCATTTAAAGCTGTCAGCAACACAAAATTGACATTGCGATCGAGCGCCGGCCATAACATTTCCTGAAACTTATCATAATATTGTTGCTCATTAGTCGAAATGTAGAGTTGAAGCTGCGTGGCTACATCTGCCGATGCACGCATCCAGGCCATACTGTCCTGTGGCTGGTTTGCCAGTAAAACAGTGGATTCCTGAAGCAACTTTTTCGATTGCTTTAATGCCCTTGCCGAAAGATCGTCATTGTATCCCTTCAATGCCCTGCTTGCAGCAGCAAACATTGTTGCAGCCTCTAAATCGAGACCGGGATCGCGACTTGTAAATGCCCACATATCATCTTTTACCCCACTCGATTTTCCATCGGCAGCTTTTTCGTAAGGTCCAAGAATTGGATTGTACGGAAGTCCATCGGTCAACGAAGCTGCATCACCAAGATGATGATAGTTGTCGAGTACTGCATTCGAAAGCGTTTGAGCCATGTGGCCAATAATTTCGGCCTGAGCTACAAGGTTCAATGTTCCGTGCTCGATGAACTGCAACATGTCAGGCGTTCCATCCGGACGGTGCAGATCGACATAACGTTGTTTCTGATCCACAAAAGTCTGATCGCGCATAGGCTTGAAGTACTCCCAGGTATGCACAAAGTTCTGCACCACACTGATGTTCGATCCCGTTTCGATATCAAAATCACCCGCATCGAAAAAGCCACCTACATTTAATCCGGGAATCAATTCAAGGGCTTTATAGTTGGTATCGGTAGTGGGTCCCTGGCCGTGCAGGTCGAAATGATCGGTATTAGGTGGCGCCTGACGATAACCTTCTTTAAATGGTTCGCCATGCCACACCCTGTACGCTTCGTTCACAAACATATGATTCATATGTATCGGAATCCATATATCGCTGGTGGCATCTGTAATTTTATCGTATACATTCTTTTCTATTAAGAAGTTATTTGTTTTAAAATTGCCATACTGAATATAGTAGATACCGGGCGTTTTAACCGGAGTAAAATCGAATTTCACATAATTGTATTTATAATAGTTTCCCCACGAATTGATTTTTCCGCTGAAAACCTTAGTGGCATTACCATCGTCGCCCACCTTGAAAATGGAAGCTTTTGCCAGCGCTTTGTCTTTTTTATCGAGTTCGATCACAGCTACTTTTTGTTGCGATGGCATATAACCTACCTGCGAAAAACCGATATTGGGCTCACGCACCCAACCCTTTATTGTATTAGGCGTTACGGTCCAGGTCAACACTTTTCCTGTCTTTCCGGCAGGAAGTAAGCTGCGTACAACAAACCAACCATTTTGTGCCAACATGCGTCCATCAAAAAGCATAAGATCAGCATCCGACGAAGTGATTTTGACCATGCGTGTAGGTTCATCGGGAGCCAACAAGAAAGTGCGACCTGTTTCCAATGGAAGAGGATCGATAAATTTACCGGTACCACGATCGTCGGAAGTTACATAGCCCTTGTATTGCCGTGCCTTTTCGCTGTTAGGTTTTGTAATGCTGTTACCAACTACATAACGCGGAAACCGGTTGTGTCGTCCATCCATCAAATAGGCTTTTCCCCAGTATTGTGAAGGAAGAAACTCAAGATTAAACCCGGCTTTTCCTTCGAGTGTTTTAGGAACCGGTTGGTCAAGATAAACCGATATCTCAACACTTTTACCTTTTGCACTTACAACTACCCGCGATGCAAAGTTATAATCGGCGTATCGCAAATCAGCTTCAATTGTATTGGAAGCCCTGTCCACTTTCCGGTTGGAAATGGCAGGAACAAGGTCCCATTGTTCAGGCGTATTGGAGAGTCTGACGGCACCTCCCTGCGCTGTGCGAACACCATGATGAATCAGTTCGATGCCTGCGTTCTTCTCATCGTTGAAACCTCCATTGAAAATATTGCTGTAGGCAAGCACATTCACGCCCTGTGTTTCGAAATACTCAAGCGCATTGATCTTCAAATCCTGACCCGAGACGTAGTTGAATGCCAGCAAAAGTAGCATTACCGTTGATAAAAATGATTTTCTCATATTGATTAAATTGTGGAATAATTGATTAACTGAATAATTGATTAACTGAATAATTGATTAACTGAAGCCGTTCACTGAGCGAAGTCGAAATGAACCCGGAACCCGAAACCCTTTACTCTTCCGTACGCTTAGTTGATTTGTTATCTAGTTTTTTGATAATTTCTTTTAATAAGTCATTCTGTTCCTGTTTCAAAGAAATGAACTTATTCACCCAGGTGTAGATCAAAAAGAACACAACTGCAATTATTGTTAAGTAGAAAAGGAAAATGATAAATGGTAAAAATGCAAATCCGAACATAGTAGTATATTTTAAATGGTTAGTATTATTAATAAATGGTTATCCGTTTTTGTAATAAAAATTCATAATCAAAAAAACAATGAATTGGAACGCGGATTCCGCAAATATAGCTGATAAAACTGATTGAAATTATTTCTTTTGCTAATTTAATTCGGATAATCTTAAATTAATATCATTCGTTTTGAAGCGTCGTTATATTCAATATATAAAGTTTCCGGTATGTTTTTGTATGCCGTTTTGCACCGACATCTCTTGTCCATCTGTATTTATATCCCAAAGGACAAGAAATGTTTTCTTACAAAAGCACTCCTAACTGAATAGAAAACTGGTTATTGTGTAATTTATAGAGCTGATCGGCTGTCGATCTGAAATCCTGTAAATACTCATAACCTGCACTGATCTGAAAAGAGTGATTTCCGAACCATTTAGCTTCCATTCCTACATTTGCGGCAACTCCCATAAGCCATGTATTGATTGAATGTCCGTATAATTTATGAAATTCAACTATTTGAAACTTTTCGTACTGCGAAAGTATAAATTTATTGGCAAGTCCTACGCCACAAAACAAAGTGGTTCGTTTTGTAAGCGGTATATCCTTGTTAAGCGTAATCGGTAAGTTTAAATTAAGTACATCTACGCGGGCTCTTATGGATGGCAACAAGTCCAATCCGTTAGAGCCATAATCCTTTTTATTAAGCACATACCACACATCATCATATTCAATTGTTACAAATGACACATTATCATTGAGCGTAACTGTTGAATACTTCGCATCTTTTCCCACACTCACATTGACTCTTATATTGAGATGCTCGTCGAACATAAAGATATTCGAAAGTTTTATCCCCGCTCCTATCTGATAATTGTTTATTTTATCTGTATATACCTGATTTCCGAAATTATACTCATTTATGGAATAACCCGCAAAGATGTTCCACTTCAATTGAAGGGATACATCGCTTTTTTCGTAGATAATACAACTTTCAGTATCACACACTTTCTTATGATACGCTTCGGCCAGCTTTTTTAAAGAGTTATGATTCAGACGGATATTCTGAATATCTCTTTTTACATCCGGACAATCCTGCATGATGTAGGCCAGTTTTCCCTTGGTTTGAGCCGGAACAACAAACTTCTTATCATCTATCTTCCGCATTTTTTCCTCCTCAGTTAGTTCAATTAACCCTATTCCATCCTTTTCGGCATAATAATGCTCCACCACATCAAATGAATAGTAGATACTTGTGATCCCTTTTATAAGATATTCAAGAAAAACAGTCTTCTTATTCAGTGAATCTTTTTGTATTTCTTTTGTTACAAAGTATTTACCACCCTCATATCTGTATCCATAAATCTCTCCCGGCAGAAAGGTTTTATCTTCACCAGCTTCGGTCTTTAATACACACCTTTCTCCTGCATTTTTGCTTGTCTGACTCAATAGTTGCCCTTTCAACGTATCTCCATTCAACTGAATAACATATCCGGGAAGATATTTTAAATTAGGTTCTGCTTTTAAAGCAGCATTACAAAAAAATAATAACATCAATGATAAATTGAGAATGTGTTTCATGTGTGTTAGTAGTATATTAAAATTAAGTTTAAAAATCTTTGTTGTTGTTTGCTATTAGTTGTATATCAATACTGTTTATCAAC
>CAYMHE010000135.1:0-5100 GCA_964390175.1 uncultured Paludibacter sp. | reverse complement strand
CAATTTGCGCTTCGGCTTGTTCCGATTGCAAATCGACCCAACCTACCACGCCTTTAATGTGCGGATGCTCGTCGGCAAGTTGCAGCAACCAGTTGGTTTCTTCGAGCGACTGACGGGCTTGTACCGCTACCGAACCATCAAAGCCGATGCTTTTAAGTTCCGGAAGCAGGTCGGTTGGTAAAAAGTCGCGTTTGATCACCGACATGTTATCTCCCATCCAACCATAGTCTGCCGTGTTGAAGTGCCAGTAGTGTTGATGACTGTCTATCTTCATTTCTAATCAAGTTTGTATATTCGTTCCATCAATTGCCACTTTTCATCGGCAGTAGCATTTTCCGAAGTGTTTTGAAAACGTGCCATTTGTTTTTCCCATTCGCTTTGGCGGGGTTTGGTGGCAAGTACTTTCATGGCCTCGTCGTGATTAAAATCAGACACGGTATCCATAATCATAAACAGTTTTGTGCCGTAGATATAGATTTCCATATCCAGAATACCGACTTCCTGCATTCCCTGATTAATCTCCGGCCAGGTGTTTCCTTTGGCATGTGCCAGTTTATAGGCAGCAATTAAGTCGGCGTCATCACGCAGATCCATCGTTTTGCAATAGCGTTTGAATGAGGTATAATTTGTTGCTTCGCTGTATTCCATATGCGTAATATTAAGCTTGAACTTTATGTCCTTTGAGGGCATAATATAAAATAAAGGCAAACAAAGGTATTGGCACAAGGAAGCCAACCGACATGGAAGAAATATCGGCCACCCAGCCCATTAACATTGGGAAAATAGCTCCACCAACAATAGACATGATCAGGTACGAAGAACCTTTTTTGGTTTGTGGTCCAAGGTCTTTAATGGCCAAAGCAAATATTGTAGGGAACATGATAGACATAAAGAAAAATATCAGACACAATGCTACTACCGAAACCATTCCAAACCCGCCACTCACCACAGGAAGCAACAACACGCACATCAATGAATAAATAGCCAATAGTTTAGCAGGTGAATAATAGCTCATCAACCAACTACCCGACAAACGTCCGACAAAGAACAAAGACATACCCCCTAAGCCTAACAGATAGCCCGCAGTAGTTTTGGTAATGCCCAAACCTAATTCATCGGCAGTAAGGAAATTCACAAAAAAGCTAAATACACCTGTTTGAGCGGCCACATAGCAAAACTGAGCAATAACACCCAAAACTAAATGTTTTGTTTTAAACAATGATTTTGCAGGAGCCAGTTGATTTGAACTACTTACTCCGTGGGCTGTTTCCACATCTTCCTCGGTAATTTCAGGCAATTCCACAAACATGTAGATAATAGCAATGATCAACACAATAATACCAATACCGGCATAAGGTGCAATCATGGAATCCAAACCTTCCGAGGCATTTCCCCCTTCGCCTCCAAGGATAAAGAAAGTGGCGAAGATAGGTCCGAAGATCCATGCTAAACCATTGAACGACTGCGAAAAATTAATGCGCCGTGCAGCCGACTCCTTATCACCAAGTTTAGTAGTATAGGGATTGGCTGCTGTTTCGAGCGTTGCCAAACCGCAACCAAGAATAAACAAGCCAATAAGGAATAAAGCGTATGATGCATTAATCGATGCCGGAACAATCAGAAAAGCACCTGCCGAGAAAAGCAACAATCCCATAATGATTCCTCTTTTGTAGCCAAAACGACGCATAAAATATCCGGCAGGCAGTGCCATGGTAAAATAGGCCATATACACCGAAAATTGGATCAACCCCGACTCGGCTTTCGAAATTTTTAAAACAGTTTGGAAATGGGCATTCAATACATCAAGCATGCCGTGTGCACTTCCCCATAAAAAGAACAAAGATGAAATAAGAATAAAAGGAACTAAATATTCCTTCGTGGTTAGTTTGTGTTTCATAAGTATAGTAGATTTTTTTAGTTACAAAAAAGGATAATCACGTGCAATCAAATTATTTGCTTTCATTTCAGCCCAAAACGCTGCCGGCACTTTAGTCACCACCGATGCCACATTGCTCTTGATGTGCGAAGGTTTCGATGTATTCAAAGCAATACTTACAACGCCCGGCGCTGTAGTGGCAAAACTCACACAAGCCACTGCAGGCGAAATGCAATGTTTTGCACACAAAGCAAAAAAGTCCTCGCGCCACTTGAAAATGGCTTTATTTTCGGCAGTATCAGGCCGTATAAGCCGATAATCGAAAAACTGACCGCCAATCAGGAAGCCTGCATGGAAAACGGCTGAGTTTATAATACTTATATTTTTGCCGTGAAGCGACTGCATAAAGTCAAGCAAGTCCTTAGGGTGATGCATAATCGTCATGCTATTGGCAAACATTACCCAGTCCAGCTCTACTTCCCGGGATATTTCCTGTATTATTTTCCAGTCTTTAGCGCCCACGCCAATGGCTTTTACCCTGCCCGATGCTTTCAAAAATGCTAATGCTTTATAAGCCTCAACGATATTGGCAAAACGACGGTCTCTGTCCTCCCACGATGTGGCTGCATTTAAATACTCATCCGGATCGTGAACAGAAGCCAATTGAGGGAAGTATTTTCCTCCGAGCAATGTATTTCCCTGTTCGTAACAGTTCAAAATGCCCTGATAGCTTATGTCCTGAACGGCATCGTTTTTCAAATCCATCCACACACCTTGTTCGAAAGTAGGTTCAGGAGTAAGCAATGGAGTGCGTTTCCAGCCCAATTTATTACTGATAATCACATTCTCGGGCGCGATATTCAGTTTCTCAAGACATTCTCCCAGTTTCTCTAGTGCTAGTCCGGCGCCGTATTTCCCGGCGCTGTCAAAAACCACCGGAGCAGCTACATGCTCAAAAGCCTGCCGAACAATTTCAAGTTTTGTCTCATCAGCAAGCGCTGTGTATAAGTTTCCAAGCGCACTTGTTCCAAAAATAATGGGTGGAATTTTGATGCCTGTTTTAGCAATTTCGTTTAGTTCCATTTGCAACAATGTAGTTTTTAAACATAAATACAAGGATCTGAATCATAAAAAATTGATATATCTTTGTATTTCAATATAATTAGTCAACTGCAAAGATATTTACAAAACTGATATTCAGTTTGTATACTAAAATCATATTTATGTACAAAATAAACATTCTGTATTTATTTTTATATTGAAACATCCCTAAGGAAAATTGAATATCAAACTAACTTCACTTATTATCAATCATTTATTATGACGGGCAAAATTTCAGAAAAACTAAAATATGACCCCTGGGAGGCACAGCAGGAGATTACGGATTTAAAAATTGTAGTACATTGCTGTAGGTATTGGATGCTATCGGAGTGGGAATGCGAGAATATGTCATTCCCCTTTTGGCGAATTTATCACAGCCGTACCGGAGGCTCGTATGTGAGCTTCGATGGACGCGAGGTGGAACTTTCGCCCTCGAAACTGATAATTATACCACCTTATACCCCCTTCTCGACACGCATCAAAGGTGGACTCTTGCATCAGAACGAAAGCATAAAAGGAGTGAAAATAAGCGATGTGCAGGAAATTGATATCCATAAGAAATCAGGCCTGTGCGACCAGTTTTTTGTACATTTCAACCTTGATTATTTATTCGACAAAATAAAATGCGGTATCTACGAAATAGAACTAACCGATTATTGGCAGAACGAAATAAAAATAATCGAACAAGACAGGCTAGCTAACCCGAATTCAATCAATTTTCAGTCCAATATTAAAATCACCGGATGCATACTATACGCTTTACAAAGGTTGGACACATCGGTTTGGGCAGTAAATACAATTGATAACTGGATTTTGAAAGCTATAAAATATATCGAGACGAATTTATCCACCGAACTTAGCAACAAACACCTCAGCTCAATTGCCAACCTGGCCACAAATTCATTTGCACGATTGTTTCGGGAATCGCTTCAGTGCTCGGTACAGCAATATATACAAAAAAAACGCATCGATGCAGCCATTATCCTGCTGCATTATTCTGATATAGAGATTGATAATATTGCTTCAAAATGCGGTTACTGCGACAGGTCTCATTTCTCAAAAGCTTTTAAGAAAACAACAGGTGCTGCCCCTGCAAGTTACAGGAAGAAAGTGAGAGCTTTTTGAAATTTGTGTAAAACAAAAAAGCAGCTCATTTCTGAACTGCTTTTGCGGTACGGACGGGACTCGAACCCGCGACCTCCGCCGTGACAGGGCGGCATTCTAACCAACTGAACTACCGAACCAGAGTAGTGCGCTATTTTTCTAACGCGGTGCAAAGATACGGCAATTTTTCATTTCTACAATAGCTACACCAAAAAAAATCACTTTTTTTTGAAAGTTTTTTTCTGCCTTCTTCCTTCCTCCGCCCCCGTAAAATGGGGCTGTCTTCACAAATATCCCACAAAAATAATCAACCTGAAAACAAAAATACAGGTCTCAGATTAAAATGTTATCTTTGCAGTTCAAATTTTGAAAAATTGAAATTTCATGAAAGAAAATGACAACACAGCCGTACTATTAATTCACTGCCCCGACAAACCGGGAATACTTGCTGCAGTAACCGAATTTATCAATCAGCACAAAGGGAACATACTCTACCTCGATCAATATGTAAACCGCGAAGAAAAAGTTTTTTTCATGAGAGTAGAATGGGACCTCACCACCTTTCAGATTCCAAAAGATAAAATTGAAGAATATTTTCAGACATTATTAGCCGTTCGCTTCGAGATGAACTTCAGGCTTTACTTTACAGATGTAAAACCGCGCATGGCTATTTTTGTTTCAAAAATGTCGCATTGCCTTTACGACTTACTTGCTCGTTATGCAGCCGGCGAATGGCGCGTTGAGATTCCACTGATCATTAGCAATCATCCCGATATGGAAGCCGTGGCCAAACGCTTCGACATAGAATTTCACTACATTCCTGTAAATAAAGAAAATAAGTCAGAGCAGGAAAAACAGCAACTCGAACTGCTCAAAAAACACAAGATCACTTTTTGCGTACTTGCCAGGTACATGCAAATTCTATCCCCCGACTTCATCAATCATTATCCCGACAAAATTATCAATATTCATCACTCTTTTCTTCCTGCATTTGCTGGCGCCAGACCTTATCATGCAGC
>CAYMHE010000134.1:0-5195 GCA_964390175.1 uncultured Paludibacter sp. | reverse complement strand
TCGGTAATGTTGGTGAATAACTGACGGGCATCTACTTTGTATTTGTCAATATCCTCAAAATCGTTGAGCAACATTTCGCCCCAAAATACAAACGAATCAAAAGTTTCATCGCTTTTGCTAAGTTCTTTGTATATCTTATAGATTTTGAATAAATTACTGAGCCGGTCGGCCAACTGATAATTGGAAGCGGATGCGAAACATTCGTCAATGGTAAGTATTTCTGGCGAAAAAACAGGTTTATCTGTAATTGTCGATAAATAATACCTGAAAAAAATGCCTGCTCTGCGATTGGGAAAAACGAATGTGAAACGGCTTATTTCGGAGTCGAATTGTTGATAGTAGACCTGTGCAATACGATATAGAAATGATACCATACACTTTTTTTACTTATAGATCAGAAAAGAACCTGAGAGTTAAAATTCTTTCAGAAAGCCTGTTAAATGTTGTTTTAGTTTGATTTTTTCAAATGCTAAGTTAGTAAACAATTTGTGAAATGCAATATAAATTTCAAATAAAAATCTTTAGTTTTTTTGCGTAGTTATGAATTGAAATATTATGTACCAATTTGATGTAACAACGCAGTATAAATTTGTGAAATATATCGTTTATAATACATCCCAGAGTCTGTAAACGCAGGCGATTTGTCCTCTTTATAGTTTAAGAATAAAAAATTTGATATTTAAATAGCCGATGAAGTATTGAATCATAACTTGTGTTTTTTGCTGCGATTTTTTCTTTGCCGGTATTTCGCAGACCTTGTGATGGCAGCTAATTTGCTAAATTTTATTACTTTTGTAACTGAAATATATCTGAAAATCATAAATCGAAATGATAGGAACACTTGTAAATACAGCTGCCGTTATTGTAGGAGGAGCTATAGGTTTATTGTTGAAAAAAAATATGCCACAACGAATTACCACAATTTATTTTCAGGCAGTAGGTTTATTTACTTTGGCCATAGGTATTTCTATGGTGGTGAAAATGGATCATATTTTAATAGTGGTGGCCAGCATGGCTTTGGGATCTTTGTTGGGCGAATGGCTCAATATCGAAGCTGGAGCTGAAAAGTTGAGTGAATATCTGAAAAAAAAGTTTCGCATTGGAAGCGATAAATTTTCCGAAGGTCTGATTACCGCCTTCCTTTTGTTCTGTATCGGTTCAATGACAATTCTTGGTACGATTCAGGAAGGCACCGGAGGTTCATCTGATTTGTTGTTTACCAAATCGTTAATGGATTTTTTCTCGTCAATTCTTCTGGCGTCTGCTTTTGGTTTTGGAGTTATTATTTCGGCCATTCCGTTGTTTATTTTCCAAACCATTCTTACCCTGATAGCCATGTATGCAGGTCGGTTATTTACTCCGGAAATTATTCAGGGGCTTACAAGCGTTGGTGGAATATTACTTATAGGATTAGGAATTAATATATTGGAAATTAAGAAACTGAGGATTATGAATATGCTTCCTGCTTTGGTGGTGGTAGCTTTATTACTTTGGTGGTTTTAGTTGATAAATAAAAATTCAGATTTTATTAAAAGCTCAGTATTTTACATATTTTTTATTGCTGATTATTTGGGTTTAATAATTGAATTTAAGATAGATAATGAAATATTATACGATAACTATTACTCAAAAAAGAATATTTACAAGTATATAAAAATAGATTAACAGTGATTGAAATTATTCCGGCCATCGACTTAATCGATGGAAAATGTGTTCGTCTTTCGCAGGGCGATTATAATCAGAAAATAGTTTATAACGAAAATCCACTCGAAGTTGCCAGGATGTTTGCCGACGCAGGAATTCGCCGTTTGCATTTAGTCGACCTGGATGGAGCAAAAGCACAGCATATTGTGAATCATAAAGTGCTGGAGCAAATAGCATCCAAAACAAATCTGATTGTTGATTTCGGAGGGGGACTCAAATCGGATGATGATTTGCGAATTGCCTTTGAATCAGGAGCAAAAATGGTGACGGGTGGGAGCGTAGCCGTTCGAAATCGCGATACGTTTATTTCCTGGATTGAAAAATACGGAGCCGAAAAAATAATTCTTGGTGCCGATGTAAAAGATGAAAAAATTGCTGTTGGTGGTTGGACCGAAACCACACAGATTGAATTAATGCCTTTTGTGCTGAATTATATGTCCTTAGGAATAACAAAAGTAATTTGCACCGATATTAGTAAGGATGGCATGTTACAGGGGCCTGCCATCGAATTATACAAAAAAATGATAAGTCAGGCACCTGAAATGTACTTAATTGCAAGTGGTGGAGTAAGCTCTATCAATGATATTGATTTGCTCAACGAAGCAGGAATTGTGGCGGTAATTACCGGTAAGGCAATTTATGAGGGAAAAATAAAATTAAATGAATTAAAAAGATTCATTTAGAGCTATTTGTGTTCGTATTTTTCAATACATTTGTAACTAATAATTGCTCAAACAGAAAAAAACACTATTTTTGTCGGTTCAAAAATAATTTTTTTCAATCGCTAATTCATTACTTATTCTAAAGTGCTTAATTCACTAACCAATAAGTAAGAAAAGAAATAATAAATAAGTTATGTTAAAAGAAATTCTTTCAGTTTCCGGAAAACCCGGACTTTTTAAATTGGTTTCGCAAGGAAAAAATATGTTAATTGTTGAATCTTTGATTGATGGTAAACGTATTCCTGCCTATTCAAAAGACAAAGTAGTTTCACTATCAGATATTGCAATTTTCACAGATGCAGAGGAAGTACCTTTGGCTGAAGTGTTCGAAAAAGTAAAGGCGAAAGAAAATGGTGAAAAATGTTCGGTCGATGCCAAAGCTGATAACGATGTATTACGAAAATATATGGCCGAAATTCTTCCTGAATACGATCGCGAACGTGTTTATCCAAGCGATATTCGTAAGCTTATTTCGTGGTATAATATTTTGATTAATAGCAATTATACAACTTTTATTGAAGTTGAAAAATCAACTGAAAAAGAAGAAGTAGTCAACGCTTAAATCGAAAAACGACTATTATTATCAATAAGCTCAAGTAAAAATTTAAGTATGAATGTATACGCTGTAACTCATTTAATTGAAGCCGAAGCGCCTCTCGTGTTAAAAGAAAGCTACGATAATGTAGGCCTTTTAATTGGCGACGGCAGCATGGAAGTGCAGGGCGTACTTATTACGATTGATATTACTGAGGCTGTGATAGATGAAGCAATAGCCGGTAATTTTAACCTGATTATCTCACATCATCCGCTTATTTTTGGCGGTTTAAAAAAAATAACCGGAAGTACTGATGTTCAACGTTCAGTAATAAAAGCAATTAAGCATGATATTGTTATTTATGCTGCTCACACAAATATCGATAACGTGATAAATGGAGTGAGTGGCCGAATGGCCGATAAACTTGGGCTGATAAATAAGCAGGTACTTATTCCGAAAGAGGGTGTGTTGCTTAAATTAGTAACTTTTGTGCCGCAGCTTCATGCTTTTAGTGTACGCGATGCTCTGTTTGCGGCCGGGGCCGGAACAATTGGTAATTATGATGCTTGTAGCTTCAATAGTGAAGGTTTGGGAACTTTCAGGGCTGGTGACCAGGCAAATCCATTTGTGGGTAAACCAGGTGAACTTCATACCGAAAAAGAAGTCAGAATCGAAGTAATTCTTCCCGCTTTTCTGAAAGCGAAAGTGATAGATGCGCTCTTGTGCTCACATCCTTATGAAGAACCTGCATACGATATTTATCAACTTCAAAATGAGTGGAATGGAGTAGGAATGGGGGTGATAGCAGAGTTGCCGGAAGCCGAAAATGAACTTGAGTTTCTTAGAAAAATCAAAACGGTTTTCGGCGTTGATGTCATCCGTCATACAAAGTTACTTAACCGAAAAATAAAAAAAGTGGCGCTGTGCGGTGGCTCGGGGAGTTCGTTGGTACATGCTGCCATTGCAGCCGAAGCAGATATTTTCATTTCGGGCGATTTTAAATATCACGAATTTTTCGATGCTGAAAATCGTATTATCATTGCTGATATTGGTCATTATGAAAGCGAACAATTCACAAAAGACATTTTTTATGAGATAATTACAAAAAAAATGCCTACATTTGCAGTCCAAATTTCAGATATTAAAACAAATCCCATAAATTATTTGTAATCAGTATGGCTACAGAAACTAAAGCAGAAAAAGAAATTACCGTTGAAGAAAAACTATTTGCTTTGTACGATCTTCAAAAAGTTGTTTCAAAAATTGATGAAATAAAAATTCTTCGCGGAGAATTACCACTCGAAGTACAAGACTTAGAAGACGAAATAATTGGGTTGAATACTCGTCTCGAACATTTTGAGTCTGAGATTGCTGAAATTCAATCTACAATTTCAAGTAAAAAATTCGAAATAGAAGAAGCCCGTATAAAAATTAATCGTTATAAAGAACAGCAAGAAAACGTTCGGAATAACCGGGAATACGATAACTTGTCTAAAGAAATTGAATTCCAAACTTTAGAAATTGAGTTGTGCGAAAAGAGAATTCGTGAGTTCACAGCTTCAAAAGAATTGAAGACTGCCGAACAAAAAGCTACAATCGATCAATTGGCCGAACGTAAACTTGATTTAGATCAAAAGAAAGGCGAGCTAAACGAAATTGTTGCTGAAACGAAACAGGAAGAAGAAAAATTACGAGAAGAAGCAAAACAGATCGAATCTATGATTGAACCACGATTGGTTGCCGCTTTTAAACGAATTCGTAAAAATGCCCGCAATGGCTTGGCTGTAGTTTATGTGCAGCGCGATGCTTGTGGAGGATGTTTCAATAAAATTCCTGCTCAGCGTAGACTCGACATTCGACTTCGTAAAAAAATTATTGTTTGCGAATATTGTGGTCGCATTTTGGTCGATCAGGAATTGGCTAATTTACCTGCCGCAAACGAATAGTGAAATTGAACTTTGAAAAGAGTCCGGACTTTTAGTTCGGACTCTTTTTTTGCTCTATCATTTCAATAAATAAGGATAGAGGGGCATGAAATTCGAATTATTGAATTCTCACGGACTTATTTTTATTGTAAAGCACAGTATATCATAGATATATTGTGCTTTTTTTGTTTGTTATTTTTTCATCATCTAAATATTATGGTTGCTTCTGTTGAAATCTTTGGTTTTAGTGTACATTTTTGTAACTACTCAGCACTAAAAAAGATCAATAGTTATTTGCCACGGCAAGGA
>CAYMHE010000133.1:0-5359 GCA_964390175.1 uncultured Paludibacter sp. | reverse complement strand
TTCTTTTTACTTTCCTCATGCTGGTTGCAGCCTGGGGCTTTTGGTGGTTGCAAACGGTATTGATACCGACTGGTGCTATCGATGCGTATCCTTTTATACCTCTTGTGTTTTATTTTTCGGGTATTGTGTTGGTACAGACTCTGTATCGATTGGATAAAACCAATCCCCGTAAATTAGTGAATGTGTATATGTTGCTAAAATTATTAAAAATGGTAATTGCCGGAATTATGGCGCTCATTTATTTATTGGTGCTCCATACTCCACTGAAACCATTCATTATTGTTTTTGCAGCTTTTTATATGCTGTATATTCTGTTCGAAACTTATGTGTTTTATAGTTTCGAAAAACAAATAAAAAAGGAACGCAAATGAGTCGATATCTGAAAATATATATTCTCCTCGTAGTGGCGTTCATGTTATCGTTCGTCAATTCTCAGGCTGTAGCATCATCTACCGTCGACAACAAACCGCTTGATGTGCGGACATTTATTCTCGATCATGTTTCGGACTCCTATCAGTGGCATATCACTACCATTGGCGATCGACATATTTCTATTCCTTTGCCTGTAATTGTTTACAGCAATACAACAGGTTGGCATGTTTTTATGTCATCGAAATTTCATGGCGGGCATTCGCACGATGGCTTTATAATAGCTACCGAAGGTGATTACAAGGGAAAAATTGTTGAAACAGGTGCAAATGGAAGTCAGGTAAAACCCTTCGATATTTCTATTACCAAAAATGTATTCTCGTTGTTGTTCAGTAGTTTATTGCTCATCCTTATCATTATGTCGGTTTCCCGATCGTATAAAAAGAAAGGATATGCACCCAAATCAGGTTTTGTAGCCATGATGGAGATGTTCATTATGAGTATCAACGACGATGTAATAAAACCTTGCATCGGCAAACAATACAAAAAATATGCCCCCTATTTACTGACGGTGTTCTTCTTTGTTTTCATCAATGATTTAATGGGATTGATCCCGATATTTCCGGGAGGAGCCAACGTGACCGGTAATATCGCCATAACTTTTGTTCTGGCCATCTGCACCTTTCTGATTGTCAATATTAAAGGGTCGAAAGAATATTGGAAAGAAATACTATGGCCGGATGTGCCGATGTGGTTGAAATTTCCTGTTCCATTTATGCCTGTCATTGAGCTTGTTGGGATTTTGACAAAACCATTTGCATTGATGATTCGTCTTTTTGCCAATATACTGGCCGGTCACGCCATTGTGTTGGGACTTACGGCATTAATCTTTGTGACTGTAAGCATGGGTCAGGCAATGAATACAAGCATGACAGTGTTGTCGGTGATATTTAGCGTTTTTATCAGTTTTGTGGAATTGCTTGTGGCTTATATTCAGGCTTACATTTTTACAATGTTATCGGCGGTTTTTATCGGGCTGGCAAGGGTAGAACCTCATCATGTAGTAAGTAAAAGTTCAACAGATCCTACCAAGTAAACTTGAGCTGGATTTTTTAAAATATTAAAATAAAACAATAAAAAACATCGTCCTTACACCTCTTTAGTAGGTTGAAAGGCTAAAAATTAAGATTATGTTACTATCAATTTTATTACAGGCAGCTGCAGGAGCAGGATTAGCAAAATTAGGAGCCGGCATTGGTGTAGGACTGGCAGCCATTGCAGCAGG
The DNA here is from genome assembly GCA_964390175.1 of uncultured Paludibacter sp. Lineage (GTDB taxonomy): Bacteria > Bacteroidota > Bacteroidia > Bacteroidales > Paludibacteraceae > Paludibacter. Next base: position 3,705 of record CAYMHE010000133.1, on the reverse strand, counting down.
TATTGGTATCGGAAATATTGGTGCGTCGGCCATGGAAGGCATTGCCCGTCAGCCCGAAGCAGCCGGAGATATTCGTATGAACATGATTATTGCAGCAGCGCTCGTTGATGCAGTAGCGCTTTTTGCGATTGTGGTTTGCGGATTTATTCTGTCTTAGCTTTGAATATCAATTTGTTATAATGATTTTGTAAACAGGTGATAAATGCTGTATCTGATTTTTTTTAGATGCACAGGTTTTAAATCACATTCTGTTTCCAAAAATCTGACAAGATATTCGTATTTTTTGAAATTAGAAAATTAGAAAACTATGTCGTTATTGACACCCGATTCAGGATTGTTATTCTGGATGTTGATTTCATTTGGAATCGTTGTTTTTGTACTTGCTAAATTTGGTTTTCCTATCATTCTTAAAATGGTAGAAGAGCGGACGAACTTCATTGAAGAATCTTTGTTGAAAGCCGAAAAAGCGCGCACCGAACTCGATAGCGTGAAAGCCGAAGCAGAGTTGATTCTCGAAAAAGCACGAAATGAGCATCAGCAAATAATGAATGAGGCTTCACAATTAAGAGAAGCGCTGATTCAGGAAGCCAAAACAAAAGCGATTGGCGAAGCCGACAAAATTATAGAAAATGCAAGGCTGCAAATTCAAAGCGAAAAAGAAGTTGCCATCCGAGATATTCGCAAGCAGGTAGCTGGTTTATCGGTGGATATTGCTGAGAAAGTCCTTCGCAATAAGTTGGACAAGAAAGAAGAGCAGTTTGGTATGATTCAACGCTTGATCGATGAAATGAATATTTCAAAATCGTAAGATATGAATACCGGACTTACATCGACCCGCTATGCGAACGCTTTGTATCAATTTGCCCTGCAAAAAAACAAAGAGGATAGAGTTTACGAACAGATGAAACTGCTTGTGAAGAGTTTTTCTGTGTTTGATCAACTGAGGTCGGTGCTCGACAATCCTGTGCTTGATAATTCAAGAAAAAAAGCAATTATAGTTCTTGCTATTGGAAATAATGTAGAAGCCGTACTCGATAAATTTATTGATTTGGTACTTGTGAACAATCGCGAAAATCAACTGCAAACCATAGGGCTGAAATACATTGATATCTATCGGGAGGAAAAGAAGATATTCTCAGGAAAATTGACCACAGCCATCGAAATTAATGCTACTATTGAAGATCATCTTATGGCTATGATCGAAAAACAAACCCATGGCACACTCGAACTCGAAAAAAATGTGGACCCTGAGATTCTGGGCGGTTTTATGATAGAAGTTGATAATTTACGCTGGGATGCTACTTTGAAAAATGAGCTACGTAGTATAAAAAATAAACTTATTGAGAGTAGTATATAAGTCAGTCTTTGTCGGTGAGATTGTAAATCGTAAATAAGAAAATTGTAAATAAAAATTAGGATGTCAGATAATATTAAGGTGAGCGAAGTGTCCGAAATACTGCGGATGCAACTCGAAGGCATTACATCAGCTGTTCAGTTCGACGAAGTAGGAACGGTTTTACAGGTGAGCGACGGAGTAGTACGTATTTACGGACTTAATAATGCTGAAGCCAACGAATTGCTCGTTTTTGAAAATGGTTTGAAAGCCATTGTAATGAATCTTGAGGAAGATAATGTCGGCGCTGTTTTGCTGGGCTTAACAAGCAATATAAAAGAAGGAGATACGGTAAAACGCACCGGTAAAGTGGCTTCTATTCAGGTGAGCGAAGCCATGCTGGGACGTGTTATCAATCCTTTGGGCGAAGCCATAGATGGTAAAGGCAAAATAATGGGTGAAGCCGTAGAAATGCCCCTCGAACGTAAAGCGCCCGGAGTTATCTTTCGTCAACCGGTGGTAGAACCACTGCAAACCGGACTGAAAGCCATCGATGCTATGATTCCTATCGGACGTGGACAGCGTGAGCTCATTATCGGAGATCGCCAAACCGGAAAAACAAGTATCGCCATCGACGCCATCATCAATCAGCGTGAAAATTTTGAAGCTGGAAATCCTGTTTATTGTATCTATGTGGCTATTGGTCAAAAGGGCTCCACGGTGGCTTCTATCGTGAATACGCTGAAAGAACATGGCGCTATGGAATATACCGTGGTGGTGGCAGCCAACGCTTCCGATCCTGCAGCTTTACAATATTTTGCTCCTTTTGCCGGCGCTGCCATTGGCGAGTATTTTCGCGATACAGGTCGTCATGCACTGGTGGTTTATGATGATTTGTCGAAGCAGGCTGTAGCTTATCGCGAAGTATCGCTGATTCTTCGTCGTCCTTCAGGTCGTGAAGCTTATCCGGGCGATATTTTCTATCTGCATTCTCGTTTGCTCGAGCGTGCAGCCAAGATTATAAATCAGCAGGAGGTGGCCGAGCAAATGAATGATCTTCCCGAAAGTTTAAAAGGAAAAGTGAATGGTGGTGGATCGCTTACAGCATTACCGGTGATTGAAACACAAGCCGGCGATGTGTCGGCATATATTCCTACCAATGTGATTTCGATTACCGATGGACAGATTTTCCTCGATACCGACCTGTTCAATCAGGGAAACCGACCGGCCATTAACGTGGGGATTTCGGTTTCGCGTGTGGGTGGAAATGCGCAGATCAAAGCAATGAAAAAAGTGGCTGGTACGCTTAAAATTGATCAGGCTCAGTACCGCGAGCTGGAAGCTTTTACCAAGTTTGGTGGAGATATGGATCCGGTAACTGCCATGACGATAGATAAAGGGCAAAAAAACACACGTTTACTTGTACAGCCATTGCATGAGCCAATGCCGATAGAGAAGCAGGTGGCCGTATTGTATTGTGGAACTCATGGATTGTTGTCGAAAGTAAGTTTAGATAAAATACCTGATTTTCAAAAGCAGTTTCTTTTGACGCTCGAACAGTCGCACAGGGTTGATGTGTTGGATGTAATCAAATCAGGCGTTGTGAACGATGAGGTGACAGCAATTATTGAAGAAGTGGCAAATCGTGTAGCGAAACAAATTTAAGCACGGTTGCACCTTTAGTTTGAAAGTTTTTTACTAAATAGCAGATATATAGTGGGTTCTTTAAAGGAAATAAAATCAAGGATAAATTCAGTAAAGTCGACTCAAAAAATCACTTCGGCCATGAAAATGGTGTCGTCGGCCAAACTAAGCAAGGCGCAACGAACCATCGAGAACTTTTATCCTTATCAGCAAAAAATTCAGGACTTGCTTCAGCATTTGTTGGCTTCGGCAAACGATGAAGTAGAGACTTTGTATGCCGAAAAGCGTGAACTGAAAAAAGTTGCTATCGTTGTTTTTGCTTCCAATGCAAGTTTGTGTGGAGGTTTCAATAGCAGTGTGGTCAAGAAGCTTGCCGATGTAATTGCCAATTACCGGCACTTAGGCATGGAAAATATCCTTGTTTATCCCGTAGGCAAGCAAGTATCAAAAGCTTGTAAAAAAGCCGCCTATCAGGTAATGGGAAATTTTGATGCCCTGACCGACAAACCATCTTATAATGAATCGCTTGTGCTTGCCGACACTTTAATGTCGGGTTTCGAAAATAATGAGTTTGACAAAGTCGATCTTTTGTATTATCATTTCAATACAAAAAGCAATCAGGAGCTTACGCACGAAACATTTCTTCCAATGAATACCGATAGGGTAGATGTAAGTCATTCGGCAACAGATTACATAGTAGAGCCCGATCTGCCCACTGTTTTGGAGCA
>CAYMHE010000132.1:0-5408 GCA_964390175.1 uncultured Paludibacter sp. | reverse complement strand
TAAAGGCCTGAAGAGATTGATTGATAATCTCTTTTTTTGTACTCGCTTTTTTTCCTTATCTTTGCCTTAGTTTTTTTTATGGTATGGAACAAAACAGTTGGTATTTAAAAATGATTGCCTGGCGTGAGAAACACATCACGCATCGCCAGTTTGTATATATCTTAAGCCTTGTAGTAGGAGTTTTAGCTGCCTTTGCTGCTGCTTTGCTAAAGTCCACCATACATTTTATCCAAACATTACTTACCGAAAACTTTAGCCGGAGCGAAGTAAACTATTGGTATCTTGTTTTTCCTGCTATTGGTATTCTTATCGCCTCTCTTTTTGTTCGATTTATTGTGAAAGACGATATCAGTCATGGTATTACGCGGATATTATATGCTATTTCGCAACGAAAAAGTATCATCAAACTACACAACACATGGACATCGCTCGTAGGTAGCTCCATTACCATTGGCTTTGGTGGATCGGTAGGAGCAGAAGCGCCTATCGTACTTACAGGATCGGCCATTGGATCTAATTTGGGGAAATTTTTTAAGCTAGATCAAAAAACACTGATGCTTCTTGTAGGGTGTGGTGCAGCCGGGGCTATTGGAGGCATTTTCAAGGCGCCAATTGCAGGACTTGTATTTACGCTCGAAGTATTAATGATTGACATGACCCTTACGTCTATCATTCCGTTACTTATTTCATCAATCACAGCAACATCAGTCTCTTACATTTTTTCGGGCAGTGCGTTTCTGTTTAACTTCACCAATCACTTGAGCTTCTCTGTAGATCGTATTCCTTACCTCATTGTTTTAGGTATTGTATGTGGATTAGTTTCGCTCTATTTTACCCGGGGCATGAATAAAATTGAACAGTTTTTTCGAAAGTTCAAAAATCCATATTCAAAGTTAGTTATCGGTGGACTAATGTTAAGTATACTGATTTTCTTCTTTCCTCCTTTATATGGCGAAGGATACGAAGCTATCAATGAAGTACTGAACGGGAATTCAGCCTCTTTACTTGACCGCAGTTTCTTTATGTTTCTGGGCAATGGCCCAATCATACTTATTTCTTACATTATTCTGATTATTATTTTCAAAATATTTGCTTCTGCTGCCACCAATGGAGCTGGCGGAGTAGGTGGTATTTTTGCGCCCTCATTATTTATGGGGTGTTTAACCGGCTATGTGGTTGCTTTAGGCTTTAACCTGATTGGAGTCCCAATACCGGAGTCGAACTTCGCACTTGCAGGTATGTCGGGGCTTATGTCGGGCGTTATGCACGCACCGCTAACCGGAATATTCCTGATTGCCGAACTCACCGGCGGATACGATTTATTTATGACACTAATGATTGTGTCAGTTGTTTCTTATCTCACCATCATCCTGTTCGAGCCTCACAGTTTATATGCTATGCGGTTGGCTCAAAAAGGAGAATTGCTGACCCACCACAAGGATAAAGCAGTGCTTACTTTACTTAAAATGGAGAATGTTATTGAAACTGATCTTACAACGCTTTCACCCGAAATGACTTTAGGTGAATTGGTAAAAATCATTTCGCACTCCAACAGAAATATTTTCCCGGTTGTCGAAACTGAATCACGCATTTTAGTGGGTGTGGTTTTATTGGATGAAGTCAGGAATATTATGTTTCGCCCGGAACTTTACAACCGCTTTACAGTGAAAAAACTAATGATATCGCCGCCTGCAACCATCAACCACGAACTTCCGATGGAAAAGGTAATGGAGATTTTTGAAGATACAGGCGCATGGAATTTACCAGTGGTTGATGAACAAAAACGATATATTGGCTATGTATCTAAATCAAAAATATTCAACTCGTACCGCCACGTGCTTGTTCACTTTTCCGACGAATAGCCACACATTTTTTCATTCACTTTTCAAACTTTTTATTTATAATAATTTGTAAAATGTCAAAACACAAACTCACCTACACAGAAGCTGTTACCGAACTCGAAGGCATACTTGCCGAGCTCGAAAACAACACCGATATTCATCTTGAGCTTATTTCGGCAAAAGTGAAAAGAGCTGCTGAACTAATGGATTTTTGCAAAAAGCAACTACATGAGTTAGATGAAGAATTGGAAAAAATGATTGAAGAGCTGGATAATATTTAAATAAATTCTACTTCATATTTACCCAAAGCAGCATATTTCTGTAGCAATTTCAAAGAGTCATCAACAGCTGTTTGCAAATCGTAAACTCCGCCATAGTTATTGATAATCATAAGTAAGCGCGTAGTGCCGATCGATATTTTTGTTCTTTCGTTGTCGCTGGTTGGAGTACCGATTCCTCCCACTCTATCTCTGTAAAGCGGCAAACCTTCCACATTCAAGCTACCACGACCGATGGCTTCAAATTCATCATCGGAAGTACAAACCCCTAATTCCACATCTCCCTGAATTTTATCACAGTCGAAGCCGCCTATAGAAAAGCCACTACGGATGGAGACAAGATTGATAAGATCGACAAGCGTACTAACGCGATAGAGTGGAATATCACGCACTATACGTCGGCAAAGCGCTTCGGCTGATGGGCGATATCGGTTCGGATCTTTTCCTAACGTTTTATAAACCTTACGTGTGGCTGCAATACATGAACGTTGATTGATCTGTTCGAGCCGATAATTCGATTTAATAAGCTCAATTTCCTTTTCTATTTCAGACCAAAACAGATCCGAAGAATGTGAGTTTTTCACTTTGGCATAAAGTATGGCCAATTTTAACTGAGGACAAACTTTTTTTATTGTTTCTGCAACCGATATTCTCATTCTACTTCAACATAATGGCACTTAACATTCGACCCGACTTAAGACCTAATCTCCGTGCCGAGAAAAATTTTTCGTGCTGTGTATACGTACAAATCTCTGAAATTTGTATATGGTCCGCAGGTACACCCATAGATTCGAGCAACCATTGGTTGGCTCTCCACAAATCGAGATAAATCAATTCATTATTGGTATTGAATATTTCGGCTACCGGGAAACCGGCTGAACTGAAATTGTCAATTAATTCAGTGCCAACATTGTATACCGTCCCTGAAATAGAAGGACCGATAACTACATTTATGTGCTGTGGATGACTACCAAATTCCTCCTGCATACGTTTGACTACCTTTTCGGCTATGCGCCAGCAAGTTCCACGCCAGCCAGCATGAGCCACTGCAATCACCTCCAAATGAGGGTCGTAAAAAATAAGAGGAACACAGTCGGCAGTTGTAACTCCGATACAAACGTTTGGTTCTTTAGTGATTAGTGCATCAACGCCATTTAGCAAGTCGGCTCTTTCAGCAAAATTCTTTTGAATAAAGTCTTCATTGATAATGCCGATTTCGGTACCATGCGTTTGAAACGGAATAATCAAATCAGTGCTATTCAACTTCTTTTTCAGTAAATTCAGGTTTTCTGACTGATGCTCAACGTTATCGCCCGAAAAAGGACTCATATTCATAGATGCATAATTGCCCACGCTTACACCACCTTGACGTGTAGTGCAAAAATGGGCAATTTTACTGAATTTATTCAGAAGATCAAATGTAATCAATTCCATTTCAGCTTAAAATAATCCGGAAGGGTTACAAATCATCCCATCCAATACCTTTATATTTGCTTAAATCATCATCGTCTTCATCTTCCTCATCAAAAACCTCATCATCAGGTTCATCATCCACTATCTCATCAATAGCTGTAATCTGCATTGGCCGATGTGTTATTTCAACAATTTTGTTCGATTCTTTGTTGATTTCTGTCCAGATAAGATCTTTTAATTCAGAGATCCCAAGACCGCTCACCGAGGAAATAAATACAGTTTGAATCCCTTCGGGGAGCATGCTTTTCATTTCTTCTATCATCTGTTCATCGAGCATATCACATTTCGAAATGGCAAGAATGCGTTGTTTGTCAACCAGTTCAGGGTTATACTGTTTTAGTTCGTTCAGCAGAACATTAAATTCAGCTCTTATATCGGCACTATCGGCAGACACCATAAAGAGCAAAATAGAGTTTCGTTCGATGTGACGCAGGAAACGCAACCCCAATCCTCTGCCTTCGGCAGCTCCTTCTATAATTCCCGGAATATCAGCCATCACGAATGACTTATTATCGCGATAAGGAACAATTCCTAAATTAGGAACTAAAGTTGTAAATGGATAATCCGCAATTTCGGGCTTGGCCGCCGAAACAACCGATAGCAAAGTTGACTTTCCTGCATTGGGGAAACCAACCAGCCCCACATCAGCCAATACCTTTAATTGCAAAATTACTGTTCTTTCAACAGAAGGCTCTCCGGGCTGAGCAAAACGTGGTGTTTGGTTTGTTGCTGAGCGAAAATGCCAGTTGCCCTGTCCTCCCCTTCCGCCTTTTACGAGTACCACTTCTTCCCCATCGTTGGTTATATCACATATAAACTCTCCGGTTTCCGCATCATAAACCACTGTTCCACAAGGCACTTCTATCGTCTTATCTTCACCTTCTTTTCCAAAACTCCGGCTCTGACTTCCACCTTCGCCATCTCCGGCATGAATATGTCTGGCATATTTGAGGTGAATCAAAGTCCAATGGTCTTTGCTTCCACGTAAAATGACATGACCTCCGCGTCCACCATCACCGCCATCAGGGCCACCTTTCTGGGTCAGCTTATCGCGATACAAATGCTTAGAGCCAGCGCCACCTTTACCTGAGCGACAAAATATTTTTACGTAGTCAACAAAGTTTGAACTTGCCATATTATATTATTATTTTTTTCAATCGGTTAGTAATCTACAAATAATTTCCTATGTATTAGATACAACAAACACATCGGTAAAAAGTCCCGATGTGTTTTCATTTTTCTACGTCGGGCAAAATAGTTTCTATTTTTTCGATTCAAGTTCTGCAGAAATTCTTTCGAAAATCTCATCTACCGTTCCCATTCCATCTATTGCCGAGTACTTTCCAATACTTTTATAGTAATCGCTTACCGGAGCTGTTTTGAGCTGATAAACCTCAAGACGTTTCTTTATCGTTTCGAGATTATCATCGCTTCTTCCTGAAGTTTCACCTCGTTTGAGCAAACGACTGATCAACTCTCTGTTTTCAACCTGTAAATCGAGCAAAACCGTCGTCTCCCGACCTCTTTTATTTAACATCTCCTCCAAAGCTTCTGCCTGAGCAAGCGTACGCGGGAATCCATCCAAAATAACTCCTTCATTATTGTCATCTTCTGCATCAATTGCCTGAACCAATACATCGATAATCATTTGATCAGGAACCAGATTTCCCTTCGAGATATAAGCATCGGCCAACATCCCAAGTTCGGTTTTATTATAAATTTCATGGCGTAACAAATCGCCTGTTGAAAGATGTTTTAACTTATACTTTTCAACAATCATAGCACTTTGTGTTCCTTTTCCACATCCGGGAGCACC
>CAYMHE010000131.1:0-5467 GCA_964390175.1 uncultured Paludibacter sp. | reverse complement strand
GGAAACTTGGGTACGAAGACTTTTGACCTTTGACTTTCTTCACCTTTGCCTTTGCCTTAATTTCTTCATTGGCATATTGGCACATTAGCACATTGGCACATTTTGACTGTCTTTTGTCTTTTATCTTTGCTCTTTGCTCTCAAAAAAAAACCTACAAAAACCACAGCCTCTCCCTCCCTGCCCCGGGTATTTCAGCATTACCAAAGTTGGGCACAATCTGCGCCAGCATTTCGGGATACTTTACAGTCACCGGCAACGACTGCGACGAGACCGATTTCCAGTAAAGCTGACTAAAACTACAAATCTGACTCAGCAACTCCACCCTCATGTCAGCTTCAGGCTGAGTGCTCACTTCACTGCCTGCCGCAAAATACTGCATCGACACTTTCATCGGGAAAGGAAATCTGCGGGGCGTTTCCTTCGATGTGTCATCCGTCAAACTGTTGTTAAACAGCAAATACTGTGTGCGGTTAACCGGAATATAACTATAGCTTGCAGGCATCAGGTGCTCCGATTCTGTATCGAAGGCCAGCACATCCTGCGAAAAACTTTTATTCACCGTCACTACCACTACGGGTATCTTCAGCCCGAGCCGCGCGAGACCCGATTCGATAGGTTTCAGCTCTTTTTTGCTCAGCGTTTTGTAAAAATGTATCACCAGCTTCTCAGGCTGCGCATTTTCGTTGCAATAACGTCGCACAGCCATTATAATCGACCCTGCCAGCTCATCCGTTTGCGAACTTCTGAAGCAGTCGAAACCATAAAACCGCCCCTCACCCGAAAAGCAAAAAGCACTACCCAGATACTTTTTCTGTGTATCGGCACTGCGAAAAGCACTGATACCTATCACCAGATCGTGTATGCTGCCCGAAGCCAGCGACCAGGGTGTCCCACCCAGCTTAGCCAGCATGGCTACTGCTATATTGGGCATATAATAATGAAAACCCTCCTTCAGTACCGCCACATTGTTGGAATCGGTCCTTCGGCCCGGCCAGTTTTTATCCACCTCTATCGACTGCGACAATATCCCCCTGTGCAAAAGTTCCTCTTTCAGTTTGTAATACACAGCTTTCTTTCGGGCACTCTTTTCCCATTTACCCACGGGCGAAAGATACATGGCAAAATACGTTTTCCCTGTTTCAAACTCCCTTTTATCCAACTCACTGCATATTTGCGGAAGCGGATTTTCAACATCTGCAAAATACACACTCAATCCCTTTGAAGTCTGAAAATTGATGCCTGCATATTTCCCCAAACCCTCAAAACCAGACCTTTCACCTTTCAGATACTGATATACCGCGGCCGCCATAGCTACATCTTTTTCTCTGCATATAAAAAACAGCACCACATGCTGCTCCGGCGAATATACTTTCGGACCGTTATATTTCAGACAGCTATTGATATCCCTCCCGGTTTTGTTATTCCCGAAAACCAGCATATCAAGTTTATGACCGGGATTGGGAAGCCGCTGTTGTGTACATTGCAGCCATTCGGTATCGGGAATCATCACATCCGCCATATGCTCCGGAAGCAAATACTGTTGTCTGAATTCCTCAATTTCATTCCGGTATCGTTTGTAACGGTTCGATTTGTCGGGTATTCCGAAAGGCATTTTCAACTCATGCTGAAGCGCTTTGTTCAGGCAGGGAAACAAACGGTCGGTATCGCGACGCACACGGTCGGGCAAATCGTTGTACCTGAAAAACTCAGTACCGTACAACAGTTTCGTGAAACTCAGCTCTCTGTCACCGGAAAAAAACGCACTGTTTAAAGGCTCTTTAAATACCGAATGAACACCATCGTAACTAATCAGCAATTCCGGTTTATCGCTCAGGCGGGCAAACTGCACACGCAGGCGAAACACTTTGTATCCATTGCATTCCTTCAAACCCGATAAAGCAGGCACCCATACATCCATGTCCGAAATCAGATTCGTTTGCACCGGAAGGCCCTTACTGCGAAAATAATGTGTGAGTTTATACAGGTAATAATTCTTCAGAAAACCCCTCGTCCAGCAAGGAGTCAAAGCATCCTTGTATTCAGTACTCATTGTAAGCACCGACATTTCATTATCAGTCGCCACATCGAATGTGGTGTAAAGCGCTTTGATGTGTGCAGGCAGGTGCAGCAAAGGCAGTAGCCTTTCCGTTTCGTAGTCGGCAAGTTTCAAAGCCTCACCCGTTGGGCGGGTCGTAAAGTAACAACTCAGCTCCGGCTGCACAGGCCGGAAATTAAGCGCGTTCAAGGTCAAACATTTCTTTTCCATATTATAACAATCAGATTTCATATTTTACTGTTTCTCTGTATCCAGGCATCAGCCTCTGTTTTCAGGTAATAATTTCGGTTTTTATATTTTGTCGGTTTCGGAAAATCCGGCTCTTTAGCCCTTCGTTCAAAAGTAGAATCGGACATTTTCCAAAGTTCACATAACTCCTGTTTACTGTAGTACAGACGGATATCAAAAGGCAGAGGCTCAGCAGCTTTTGTCTGCGGTACAGGAGGATTTTTATATTCCCGGGGCGCAGCGGCTTCGGCCCTTTTCAGCCAGCACTGCACAGGCAGCGACTCGCCAAACAGCGACACATACAATTGCTGTTCACTGAAAGCACTCAGCACCATATCCTTCCACACATACTGCACTTCCAGATAAGCCTTTGCCAGCAATACCTTCAGGTAATGAAAAACCCAGATATCCGATAGAAAATCATTGTCGGCACCCGGCTCAGGCGCAGTAAGCATATGTAGCAGGTAGTTTTTGTCGCGGCAGTATTCGCCCAGGCGTTGCAGGCAGTTTGCCAGATGTTTATCGAGCAACTGACTGCGCAGGTAAGCCCGCACCCTGTTGTCAGTTTCCGCCGCAGCCATTTCGAGCAAATCGGCCATATAGGCATTCGCCTCATGAGTGAGCAACCTGTGATAGTAGCGGGTTTTAAAGTTGAAGGGCGGGTGGAAAGCACACTTATACACACCCCTGTCGGCAGCAGGCACCCATATCATTTCCTGCATACGCTGCTGATATTCGGACCCATCGGCATTGCCGGGCAAAGCGGGGTTCAGCCCTCCGTACAATATCTGTCCGAAAAGCGGAAAATCCAGTTCAGAACCCATCAAATTCATAGTTGCTTCCATAGCCAAATCACTTTAAGTCAACACACAAACAATGTTAACTGAGCAAATGTAGTGATTTTTTTATAAAAGCAATACTAATATGCAAAAAAGTTATTTACAAAATAAGGGCACTTATGTCAATCATCAGAACGTTGGGAAATAGTAACGCGGATTTAGCGGATAAAACGAATGACACTGAGAAGTATTATACTGATTTTTCAACTGCATATTTCGATAAATCGAAACTAATCATCGGGCGTAAGTTCAAATATAAAGTTATCGCCATCTAAACGGTCAATATTACACCTTAAGGCTTGCTTGAATGCAAATAGCTTTTCACACTTTATCCAATTCCTCCATCAACGCCCGCCTCTGCGGATAGAGTTTACGAAGGTCGGCAATCAGGTAATCGGCTTCATCACGTCCACCCATTTTTATCATACGTCGGATATATTTGCAGGCTGTTTTATAATGATCTCTACTTATGTTTTTTGCCAAATAATCTTCAATTGCATTGTGATATAAGCCAACTAACTGTTCGGCATAATTTTTAGCAATAAAGTTTTCTACATACGAAATATTGTCAATCGACTTATTGTCAATGAGCCAACTCAGGAGGTTTTCCCATTGTTCTTCCCAGATATACATATCAGCAATGGTATGAAACCTCACCCATTTTTCTGCACTTTTCCTGTCCGCTACCAACCGATCGAAAAACATTTGCCACTCGTCATTTTCTACCTGCTTCTTCAGAATATCAAACATTTCCTGAGGTCTGAACCGACCAGAATTCAGAAACAAGTATCGGGCATATTCAATAATTTTTGGTTTATTGCCCTGTTGCTGATAAATATTCAGCAAATGCCATTTCCACTCATCTACCAGCCCTGGCTTGTCTTTCTGATCGGCTACTATACCCGCTTCGGCTAATGTTATCGCTTTGGAATAAGCCTTTTCTCTTATTGCCGTGAGAATCAACTCTCTTCTAAAATCGGAATTGGTGAGGTTTTCTTCTAAGTATTTGTTAACTTCTGTTTCACTTTCTGTTTTCCGGATCAATTCCAGTTTCATTTGTTGAGCACGTTCGTAGTCAAAATCCCATTTCTTGTCGGTAGGTTTCACACTGTCAATACAAGCAGCAACCAGTTTTTTGTCGTTTTCGGTTTCAATCAGTTCGATGGATAAATTAATCAGGTGGAAATGCCACTCCCAGCCTTTAAATGTCTTTTTTTGGAAATTCGACAACCCGTATTCAAAAAGTTCTCTTCGAATGGTTTTATCCTTACATTCTTCTGCCACACGGAATAAAACATCCTGAGCCGCATCAATACAGCCTCCCAAATCACCGTTACTGTCATCGCCGTGCTCAATGGCTTTGGTCATTTCCTCCAGCATGGCACAACCCATATACATTGCTTCACGATAGTTATTATTTTCAATTTTGTGTTCTGCCAGTTGCGACAACTCATACACAAGCTTACCAACTTTTCTGGCTGCCGAATAGTCCAGAAAACCATATTTACCGGCTGCTGAACGGACTATTGCCTGTATTTGTTTGGCATACATTTCTTTCGAAACAGGTTGAATCAGGTAGACATACTTCGCTAAAAACATATCCCTGAACGATTTGTCATTGTCGCAACATGCACCGATATATCCCTTTAATTCATCTACCGGCAGCATATTCAGAATTTCATTGACCTGCTCCTGAATGGTTTTCTTTTTTGGTTTCTTTTCACTACCCGATGAAATTATCACGGACGATGCTTTTGCCCTTGTTCTTTTTGCTGTTTTTTGTGGGTTCGATTCTATGCCTAATTCTTCCTGTTGCAGGTAAAACATCACCGCCACTTCGTGTTTGCAAATCGGACCCCAATCGTACGGACAAGTACAATAACAACCATTCATCACACCGTTTTTCACCTCCATGTGTACGGTATAGCTTTCACTTCCTTCAACTGTAGCTTCGTATTCGCCGGCGCTCAATTCGTCAACCGCGGTTACATAACCCTTTTTAAAATACTGTAAACCCCGTTTCAGAATATCTTCATCAACGTGAATTTCAAATTCATTTAATGGAATTTTCATTGTTGGTTATTTGATTTCAATTGATTGATTTCTTTATCTAATTCTTCCAATGCTTTTAAATCATCTGCCTTTATTCGTTCTGCGTTGTATTTGTCATATTCCGTTTCGGCTAATTGTAGAGCCATTTCGTGCGGGATTCTACCAGCATGTTCTAATATCTCATTGTCGTTAATGGTCAGAATATCATTCAATTTTTTTATCCAGTCGGTCATATACGAGACCTTTATTTAAGTCAACAAGTTTACGGCGGAGTAATGGTTTTATCACCACA
>CAYMHE010000130.1:3012-5476 GCA_964390175.1 uncultured Paludibacter sp. | reverse complement strand
GCATTAAGCGAAAATTATGTAGCCCAGGCACTTAAAGCTAACGGACACTCTTTGTTTTATTGGAAAAATGATAATACGGCAGAACTTGATTTTGTGTTACAAATAGATGGTGAAGTTGTTCCTGTTGAAGTTAAGAAAGGAAGTAGAACAAAGTCGGTAAGTAAGAATATGTTTCTGAAAAAATATAATTGTCCTTATGCAATTCGGATTTCCAAAAAGAATTTTGGATTCGAGAATAATATTAAGTCTGTACCATTTTATGCTGTTTTCTGCTTATAATACGAATTATTTTCTACTGAGTTTGTAGTCAAAATGCTGTAAATGAGTTTTTTTTGTTTGTTATAAAAGTAAAATCTGAAATTGTAGAAGCAGAACGTGAACTAAAAAAACTAATAGGGTCGGTTAATATAATAGTTGTTAATTTTTACAGTTCTCCTTATGCTTTTGATTTAAAGTTCTCGTTGTACAATCTTCCTTGATAAGTGTTGCGTTGAGCAAGACGCTTGTCGACTTTCATAATAAACTCGAAGTTTTTCAGTCCCCATTCGGGCGCGATAACAAATCCAGGAGGTGACTGCGAAATCATTCGTTCTATGGCGATTTTGGGATTCAACAATTCGATAAAGTCAATAACAAGATTGATGTATTCGTCGGCAGTGTAGAGTTTAAACCATTCGGGATGTTCGGCATACTGACGTGACATTTTTGTGTGTTTTACCAATTGTAACTGGTGTAGTTTAATGGCTGTAAGAGGAAGGGTCGAAATTTTACGGGCGTGGTTCAGTATCGTTTCGCGACTTTCGTGCGGTAAGCCTAAAATAAGATGCGCTCCGGTATAAATGCCGCGGGCTGCTGTTGCTTCAATTGCTTTTACGGCACAGGCATAGTCATGTCCACGATTTATGAACTCAAGCGTACTGTCTTCGGTGGATTCAATGCCATATTCAATCATCACATAGCAACGTTTCGAAAGGGCGGCAAAGTAATCGAGCAATTCATCGTTGACGCAATCGGGACGTGTACCCACCACAATGCCCACTACTTTTGGTTGAGCCAGGGCCTCTTCGTAAATGGCGGTGAGCTTATCAAGGGCATCGTAAGTATTGGTATAAGATTGAAAATAGGCTAAATACACCTGACTTTCATATTTTTTGAAAAACAAAATTCCTTCTTCTATTTGTTGCGTTATACTTTTAGTGGGTGTGCAGTATTCCGGACTGAAAGTCTGATTGTTGCAATAGGTGCAACCTCCAATACCTTTGCTTCCATCGCGATTAGGGCAGGTGAAGCCTGCATTGATTGAAATTTTCTGTATCCGCTCGCCGAAACTAAATTTTAGTACCTGATTGTAATTCAGGTAGCGATTGGTTGTGTTTTCTATAATAAACATCTTAAATTTTAAATAATATGACAATAAGACAATACTTTAATGTGCCAATATGCCAATGAAATAATGTGATAATTTGAAAATGAAGAATGGATTAATTATTGAATCAAAAATTTTCAATATTCAATTTCTTTCTAAACACCAGACTGGAAATACCTGACAGCCGTTCGAAACCGTCCTGCGACAGGCAAAACTGAAACTCGAACAACTCAGGTTTACTTCTTGTTCACCAAATAAATTCCGCCCAGTACAATTGCTGCGCCACCAATTTCTCTGGCTGTTAGTAATTCACCGAGCACAGGGATTGAAAAAAGGGCAGTGAATACACTTTGGCTCAATAGACTAACCGAAACCACGGTGGCTTTGATGTGGCCGAGTGCCTGATTGATGGCTAACCAACCCAATACCTGAGGAACAATTCCCAATATTGCTAACGAAATCCATGTGGTGTTGCTGAATCCTGAAAGTGGAGTGTTGCTTATCCAGCAAATGGCGCCTAAAACTATTGTGCTTGTAATCATTGAGATGGTGGTGAACGAGAAGGTATCGAGTGTGTTGCGTCCTTTTTTTACGGTAAGTAAATAGGCGCCATAGAACATGCTTGCAAAAATTGCCAACAAATTACCCAGCGTCAACGAACTGCCCGAAATATCTTTCATGCCCATGATAACAGCTACGCCTACAATGGAAATAAAGGTTCCTATCCAAAAAATTTTGTTAGGTTTTTCTTTCATAAAGAGCAAAGCACCTATTCCCACCCAAAGAGGAGCCAGGTTGGCCAGTAGCGTTGATATAGAAGCTTTCGAAAGCATAATGGATGTATTCCACAATGCTATGTCGCAGGCAAAAAACACACCGCAAATGATTGCAATTTTTACACCATGAAAGTCGGTAATCGGTTTGCGGAAGTACAGCCAAATGGGTATAATGCCTACGGTGCCGAATAACATGCGATAGAATCCTGATCCGAAACCACTAATATTGGCTGTTTTTACAAGTATGGCCGACCATGAAATACATAAAACACCAAAAAACAATAAAAAATAATGAACCCATTTATGGTCTTTTTGTATCTCT
>CAYMHE010000130.1:0-2912 GCA_964390175.1 uncultured Paludibacter sp. | reverse complement strand
TCACCTAAATGATTTAATTTTTGTATTTTTGTATCCAATAGTTTTTCTTAACCGAGATAAATCTAAATTACTTTAATGAAGAGACTCCTATTCACCTTTTTCTTTCTCTCCGGTGTATTTATATTCCTCCACGCACAGACAGGTAAGCTCTATTCTACCGATAATGAGTTGTCAAACAGCCTTATAAATACTATTTTTCAGGATTCACGCAATTATATATGGATTGCAACCGAAGATGGTTTAAATAAATATGATGGTGTGAAGTTTAGCATTTACAGAAATGATAAACTGAATACGCATTCATTGAAAAATAACTATGTACGTTCACTTTTCGAAGACAGTAAAGGTCGGTTTTGGGTGGGTTGTATCAATGGTTTGATGCTGTACGATAGGGTAAACGATTCGTTTACAGAAGTGCCGCTATACTACGGAAATAAAATAATTGAACCGCATGTTTCAAGCATTATCGAAACCAAAAGCGGTGAAATACTCATTTCTACTTCGAGCGATGCAATTCTTCGGTTCGATGCAAAAAAAAATCTGTTTAGAGTTGATGATGAGCTAATAAGAAAGTTGGGAAGTCGCTATATTGTAACTCTTTTCGAAGATAGTAAGCGGAATTTATGGATTGCTTCGGCCGATAAAGGGGTAAATTATTATAACCAGAAGACAGGGGCAATCAAATTGTACAAAGCTCCCGAGTCTTTAGGTAATAATCAGATTTCGAGCATGATTGAAGACGATGCCGGCAATGTCTTTGTAGGAACATTGGCTGGTGGGTTGTTTAAATTGAATTTTTCTACTCAAAAATTTGATCCTGTTCCTTACAACAAAGGTGATGTTTATTTGCCAATCAAATGCTTGTACATTGATAAAAATAAAAGGTTGCTCATTGGCACAGATGGGCGAGGAGTTAAGGTATACAATAAGGCCACCCAAAAAATTGAAGATTTTGAGGTTCAATCGGCCATTTTCGATTTTTCGAGTACAAAAGTTCACTCAGTGCTACTTGATAAGGCCGGTAATTTATGGATTGGTTTGTTTCAAAAAGGTGTTTTCCTTTCGCCCAATCATACCAATAAATTCAATTATTGGGGGAGTAAATCCTTCAATAACAATTTAATTGGTAATAATTGTGTAATGTCGGTATACAAAGACATGAACAATGTATTATGGGTTGGTACCGATCATGATGGAATTTATGCAATTGATGAATCAAATAATTCGCGACATTATTTGTTGAACACCAATGCCAACCGAATGTCGAGTACTATTATGACGATTGTAGAAGAGGATGCCAACACCTTATGGATGGGGTCGTTTCTGGATGGATTAATAAAACTTGATAAAAAAAGCGGAAAATACACAAGCTACAGCAATAATTTATCTCTGTTTACAAATGATCCTTCGAGCAATCGTATTATAAGTATTGTAAAAGATAACCGAAACCGACTTTGGGTTGGAACGAACGGAGCAGGGGTTCAGATTTTCGATATTGCTACTTCGCGTTTTACCTCTAAATATGTTTCGGAGCCCAATGCTGTGGATGGACTTGTAAATAACTGGGTCAACTGCTTATTGAACGATGGCGACAGCATTATATGGGTTGGTACCTACGGTGGGGTGAATTCTATTGACTTGCGAAACGGAAAAATAAACACTTATACAAAAAGCGACAAAGCCTTACCCGGAAATATAGTGTATTCTATAGCCATGGATAAGAATGCAAACCTTTGGTTTGGCACCACCGATGGTTTAGCCCGATTCGACAGGAAAACAAAACGTTCGGAGATATTTACTACCACCGAAGGCTTGCCAAGTAACGTGATAAGAGGTATCCTGGAAGACGGTAATGGAGATATTTGGCTGAGTACACATACAGGTATTTCGAAATATCTGATCAAACAGAAAAAATTTGTAAATCATTTTGCTTTTGATGGTTTGCAGGGAAATGAGTTTACCCTGGGGGCTGCCTTTAAAACGAATAAAGGTGAATTTATTTTTGGTGGAGTGGGTGGAGTAACTTCATTTTATCCTTCAAAAATTCAAAATCAACGCAATTCGCTTCATATCTATCTCACCGGGCTCTATGTGTTGGATAAACCGGTGGTGAAGGGTCAAAAGTCGGGGCGTCACGAAATTATTGATACTTTTATTTCGGACGCAAAGACCATACGCTTGAATTATAGCGATAACATGTTTGGGCTCGAGTTTTCAACCTTTAATTTCGGCAATTCTGAGCGCATCTATTATAGATATATGCTCGAAGGGCTCAATTCTCAATGGATCAATACCGATCCGGGAACCAATAGGATAAGTTTTACAAACCTGAATTACGGAAAATACAAACTCAGGGTGATAGCTTGTGCCAATGATAATGTGTCTGAGGAAATCGTAATACAAATTCGTATCTATCCACCCTGGTACCTTACGTTTTTTGCTAAATTAATCTACTTCATACTTCTGCTTCTTCTTGTGTATGGAATATTCAGATACCTGACCGAAAGATTACAACATCGACAGGAAATGCTGAAACGTGAACATTTGGAGCAAGTGAACGAAGGTAAATTGCAGTTTTTTATCAATGTGTCGCACGAAATCAGGACGCCGATGACGCTTATTATTAGCCCGTTGGAGAAACTTATGTCCGACACTTCCGATCCCGAACGTAATCAGGCTTATCACTTAATGTATCGGAATGCGCAGCGCATTTTGCGCCTTATCAATCAGTTGCTTGACATCCGTAAAATTGACAAGGGACTTATGTTTGTAAAAATGAACGAAACAGACATAGTAAGTTTTGTTGATGATATTATGCAGACATTTGAATATCAATCGGAGAAACGAAAAATAAAATTTGAATTCATTCATGAAATGCCGGAACTGAAGGCCTGGATTGATATGAATAATTT
>CAYMHE010000129.1:0-5508 GCA_964390175.1 uncultured Paludibacter sp. | reverse complement strand
CGTCCGTTGTATTTACTGTACAGGTTGAGGATACGCATGGCTTCATCGGCTTGTTCGTCGCCAAACTGCTGCGCACAGAAAGCACGTGGGTGTTCCATTAAATTAGCAGCTGTGTAGCGGGTCGGATCCCAGGCCATGTCCATAAAGAGTGTAATGGGGTATTCCATTGGTTTGATGTCACCAACGTTAAGTACCCAAAGTTTATCAACTCCATAATCATAAGTGAGTTGCAGTTGTTCCCACATGTTCTGAATGGGTGTAACGTTGATCCATTTCGAATTACGGGGCGCACCCACGTAATCGACATGATAATACATACCCCAACCACCGGGATGTTTGCGTTCCTTTTCGTTAGGCAATCGACGCACATTACCCCAGTTATCGTCGCACAGAAGCATAATTACATCTTCGGGCACACGCATTCCGGCATCGTAATAGTCGAGTACTTCTTTGTACAAAGCCCAAACCTGTGGAGTTTCTTTGGCCGGACGTTTGGTTGTTTTTTCAATTATCTTCCGTTGGTTTTTTACAACGCGTTCCAGCAATTGTACGTCGGTTTCCTTCGACATGGCTTCGTCGCCATCGCCACGCATACCAATTGTAACAATATCCTCGGTACCTTTCATTCTTTCAATTCCATCGGTGAAAAATTTATCAATCACCTTCTGATTTGTTGCATAATTCCAGGCCCCGTGTTCTTTTCTGTTTCGGGTCCATTCCTGATGGTTTCGGGCCATAGGTTCGTGGTGCGATGTTCCAATAATCACTCCCATTTCGTCGGCCACTTTGCTGTTCATCGGATCGTCGGCATAAAAAGCCCAACCCCACATAGCCGGCCACAAATAATTTCCTTTCAAACGAAGAATTAACTCAAATACCCTTGCATAAAACCGATGATCGCCATGGTCGGTGCCATATGTATTTTTAACCCAACTTGTAAGACAAGGCGCCTCGTCGTTGATAAAAAGACCCCGGAATTTTACTTTCGGCTCGCCAGATGCATATCTTCCAGGCAACACATACGCCGATTGACGCTGTTTAGCAGGCACATCGGCCCACCAGTACCAGGGCGAAACACCCAGTTGTTGCGACAATTCGTAAACACCAAAAATGGTTCCCCTTTTGTCGCTACCCACAATTACCAAACTCTTCTTTGTTCCGGGCTGTGGATTTTCGATCGTTGTAATTACAAAACTCTCCCATTTCCCCTTCAATTCACTCACATCAATCTTTTTGGCTTTTACAAGCTGATCGATCAATTTATTTTTCCCAAGCGTACCAACAATAATTTCGTATTCGGTGGAAGCTTCGGTTGTAAGCAATCCGGGCATTACAGAAGTAACACTATTTATATCGTTCTTCAAATCGCCAACAGCCCTTATCACTCCTTTAAAATCGTTGACATCGTATCGCAATGAAGCTGCCACTTTAGCGGCATTAACAATAGGAAACTCATTGCCAGAGGCCGACTTTTCGAGGATAATATCGCTTATTAATCCTCTGTTTTGTTGTGCATGTGTTGTTGCTATAAACAGCAGGTTGACTGCTATAAAAACAACAAGCGATCTTACATTTGATTTCACTTTTTGGTACATTTTAAAATTCTTAGTTTTGATTTTTTTGATAATACTGAAAATACACTTTCAAATTTGTGTATTAAAACTGATGATTAAAAAGAACTATTCTCAGGGAATTCTTTTTTTATCAACTTTCCATAAAGGGTTTTTCGACAAACCGGCCGGGTTGCCTGTAAACATCTTACCTGCTTCGGTATCGCCTTTCAGTTGCCATTTGAACCAGGCAGTAGCTACTTTGGCAAACTCACCACCGTGAGGCTGTCCGTAAGTTCCACCGTGACCCACATCCATATTGGCCACAAAAACAGGCACATGGTTGATTTTACTAAAGTCGTCCATACCATTGGCATAAGCTATGTCCTTTTCGCCACCCAGTATATACAATGTTGGGGTGTGAATCTTCTGCAGGTCTTCTTTCTTAATGTTGGGCATTCCCGGCACACCGGTTCCCGGTTGAATAAAAGAGCCACTGTTGCAGATCACAGCCGTAGAAACGCGTGGATCGGGAGCAACTTCAAGCGTCTGCAAACCACCGCAGGACATACCGCTTACTGCTATTTTAGAAATATCGAGTTTCGCATAAAACGGACTGTTTTTGTCGCTGTTTTGAGCAATGGCCCAATTGATGGCATCTGTCAGTTGCGTAGAAGTTGATCTTCCCCCACCCTTTTCACCTTCCTGTGGCATTGGTCCTATGGCAATTACCAAAAAACCATAAGATGCCACTTCCGACAAAAAGTTGATATGTTCCCACGGAGAGTTGGCACAAGCGCCATTGCCCCATGCAATAATGGGCAGTTTTTGCGATTTTCCGAACACACTAAGATCATTCGGACGAAAAACAGTGTGAGTGGTCAGGCTGTTATCGGTGTACATAATAGCCTTGTATGGGCCTGTTCCACCATCTTCCACCGTTCTGACAGTGGCGGGCTGCTGTGCATACATAGCGCTGCCTGAAATAAATGCAGCTAAAATCAGTAAAATAAAACGATTTGTTTTCATACGTATTTCAATTTTTATGATGTCTATTTAAAACTTATCCAATCAATTTCGATAGCATTATTGCCTGCATTGGTCAGCGTAAGATTCTTAACACCTGATGTTACTCCTGATACTTTAACGCGGGCTGTTTTCCATGCTGCAGATGCCGGCACTTTGATTGTTCCTGCTACTTTAGCATTCTGACTTACAGTTACTACAGCACCCTTAGGAGACTGGTATTTTATTTCTACCCATTTTTGTTTTCCACCACCAAAGTCAACACTGTTGTACTGAATCCATGCATCTTTACTGCTTAGAACAGTTTTCCAACCATCAAAATAATTGAGTGTATCGTTGTAAACCACGCTGGCATCTTTATCGCTGATACGGCTGTAACGATCCAATTGAATTTTTTCGGTAGCTTTTGTAAGTCCAACGCCACGGAAGGTTGGTTTCACTTTCTGAATTGTTCCATCAGCGTTAAAGAACAAACTGTCGATGCGCGCCGAACGGTTTTTGTCGAATTTAGGCGACCAATCGTTTTGATGATAGAACAAATACCATTGATCTTTATAGTCGATAATAGAATGATGGTTGGTCCAGCATCCGTTAGGCGCTTCGTCCATAATAACTCCTGCAAACCTGAAAGGACCCATCGGGTTATCGCCCATAGCGTACTCGAGGCGTTCGATTGTGTTTTCAACGTGTGGATAGGTGATATAGTAAATTCCGTTGCGCTCGAACATAAACGGGCCTTCCACCAATCCTTTTTTAGGTATATCTTTAACTTCTTGTGTTTCGGAAGCAAGTTCCAGCATATTGTCTTTCAGCTTGGCAATAAAGATCCGTCCCATCGACCAAAGCAGGTAAGCTTGTCCATCTTTATCGATAAATACATTGGGGTCGATACCAGGAACACCTTTGATAGGAGTTTCCTGTGGAATATACGGACCTTCGGGTTTGTCGGCCACCGCCACACCTATACCAAAACCTTTACGGCCAGTGGGTCCTGCAATGTTTGTATTGGCCGGGAAATAAAAATAATATTTTCCATTGCGTTCCACACAGTCGGGCGCCCACATACTGTACGAAGTGGAATCGACCCATTTCACATTGTTTTGGCTAACGATAACACCATGATCGGTCCAATCGGTAAGATTTTCAGAAGAAAACACATGATAATCGGCCATGCAGAACCAATCTTTCCGGAGCTTTGCGCCTTCGGGAGCTTTAATGTCATGCGAAGGGAAAAGATAGACTTTACCGTTAAAAACCCGAGCCGTTGGGTCGGCTGTAAATTGGTTATGGATAATTGGATTTTGGGCAGTTGCACTTAAACCAATTACGGAAACAAGCGCACAAAGCCCTAATAAGTTTTTGATTTTCATTCTATTATTTTTAAAGTAACAATTTATTTTTGCTAACAGAAACGCAGGGAGAACCCCTTGCCTGAAAAGCACGCTATGCTTTATTGTCGATAGCGCATTTGCCTCATTGGCCCACCTACAAAGAAAACAGACTTGTTGTTCTTCATCGCAATACGGTTAAGAATATTGCTCTCCAACAACTTTATCCTGATATCAGTTAAAAACGAAATGTTCTGATGATGGCTCCCTACCACTTGAGAGAGGTTCGTGAATGTATTCAACTACAAAGTACGGCTTAATTTTTTATTTAAGCAAGAACTTTGTATCCGCAGCGATCAAAATTTCATTTGCGCATAATGCAAATACAAAACACGATACTTTTAACATCATCGCGATTTAAAAGTATCGTGCTTGTGAATATAAATAATTATTTACTTGCTTCGTCAATTATCAACTGAACAATCTTCTTTGGATTATATTGTCTATCGAAAAACAATGGATAGTCGGTGCGTCCACGAACCGGGAAATTATTTTTCCACGAGCCGGCATCACTCACTCCCCAAAGTGTTACGCGTGTAATTTTATCTTTGTGTTTCAGAAAAAGCTTGAAGAAATCAAGGTAACGATTTTCCCAGGCAGCTTCGGCTTCGGGAGTAATTCCGTTTTTAAATGGATTAATTTTTTCGTTGTAAGCGGTCATATCGGTGAGGTTTGCTCCTCTGTTTCCCTGTGGTGTTGGCAACGCACTTAAATCAAGTTCGGTAATCATTACTTTCATTCCCAAACCAGCAAAAGTAAGGATGCTCTTTTCGAAATCCTGAATAGATGGATAATCCATTCCTACGTGTCCCTGCATACCAATACCATCAATTTTCACACCCTGACGTTGTAATTCTTTCACCATATTCACTACCCCATTGCGTCTTCCTTCGAGGGCCATTGAGTAGTCGTTGTAATACAATTCGGCTTTAGGGTCGGCTTCGTGAGCAAACTGAAACGCAAGTTTCACGAAATCGGGGCCAATAATTTTGTAGAACTTACTTTTTCTCCATTCACCGTTATCTTCAATGGCTTCGTTTACAACATCCCAACCTTTAATTTTTCCTTTGTAACGACCTACCACCGTGTGAATATGTTTTCTCATTCGTTCGATCAATACTTCTTTCGAAACCTCTTTGCCTTCGCTGTCCACAAAAAACCATCTCGGAGCTTGCGAATGCCAAATAAGCGTATGACCAGTGATAAACATTTTATTTTTTTCGCCATAAGCAATGAATTTATCGGCATCGTCGAAGAAAAACTCACCTTCGCGGGGTTGCAGTTTTTCGCTCTTCATACAGTTTTCGGCAACAATAGCGCTAAATTGTTTCGGAACAAGCTCATAAGCTTTTGCATCCTGACCAAGATATTGCGATCTGTTCAGTGCAGTACCAATGTAAAAATCGTTTTTTAAGGCTTTTTTAAGCGTTGTTGGTTTTGAGCCGGCCACCACCGTTGCCATGCTGATTACAGCTAATACTAAATAGCTAAAAATTCGTCTCATTTCTTGTGTTTTTTGGTTTATAATTTATTTTTTCTTTTAT
>CAYMHE010000128.1:4303-5562 GCA_964390175.1 uncultured Paludibacter sp. | reverse complement strand
GTGTTCGATCCCGATTGTTTTTGCACTATAATAGAAGCGCCCTGGATACCGTTGGTATAGGTTTCCTGCACACGTTCCTGCAAGTCATCATTTATGGTGGCCACATCGCTGAGGTAAATTGTCTTTCCTCCGGTAGTGCCTACTACAAGTTTTTTCAACTCGTTGGCATCTTTAAATTCGCCGTTCACACGTAATGAATAGCTTTCGCTACCAATATCTATCACCCCGGCAGGCGTATTTACGTTGTCGAGTCGAATGTTTTGTGCAATTCCTTCGATAGTTAAGTTATAAGCTTCTAACTTTTGCGGATCGATATAGATCTGCACCTCGCGTTCGGGAGCGCCACTGATGGACACCGACCCTACACCGTTGATACGAGCCAATGGATTGGCCACATTATCGTCCAGAATTTTGTACAAAGCAGGTAAACTCTGATTGGCCGTGGCCGAAATCATTACTACCGGAATCATATCGGTACTGAACTTGAAAATAACCGGTTCGCTTATTCCGTCGGGGAGATAAGACTTAACCAGACTTAACTTGTCGCGCACATCGTTGGTGAGGGCTTCAATGTCTTCGCCGTATTCAAACTCAAGCGTGATGATCGAAGTGTTTTCGCGGGAAGTTGAAGTTATATTTTTCAGATTCGAAACGGTGTTCAACGAACTCTCGAGGGGACGCGTTACATTGGTTTCGACATCGGCTGCACTTGCTCCCGGATACGATGTCAGCACCAGGATGGTGTTGGTCTCTATGTTCGGAAGCAAATCAATGGGCAATTTGCTTAATGAAAAAAGACCCATAATGACAATGCCCACAAAAACTAAGGAGGTCATTACCGGCTTTTTTACTGCACTTTCGTATAAACTCATTTTATTTAATTTACTTTTTTAAATCATTTTGTTATTTGCGTTTTTTCGAAGACCGAAAAGTAACGAACCGTGTGATATGAAATCACACAAAGCGCGTTATTTTACAATTTCTACCTCTACTCCATCGGCTAATCTCGATTGTCCTGATACAACTACCTGATCGCCGCTGGCTACGCCCGAGATCAGTTCGTATTCGTTACCCAGTCGTTGACCTAATTCAACTTCGGTATAACTTACTTTTCCATTCTTGTAAATATAAACAAAGCGCGATCCTGATCCTGATTGTTTGATAATTGCCTGATCGGGCACTACCACACGGGTCATATTGCCAAAGTTTATGCCCACACGTGCAAACATTCCGGGACGCACTTTTCCGTTGTTGTTTAC
>CAYMHE010000128.1:0-4203 GCA_964390175.1 uncultured Paludibacter sp. | reverse complement strand
AGGAAAGTGTTTTCGCTCAGGTTTTTCAGATTGGTTTCGGCCACATTCAGTTGCAGTTTAGCATTGTCGAGCTCCTGTTGCGAAGCGCCACCTACAGCAAACAGTTCGGAAACACGTTTGTAGGTAAGTCGGAGGTTGGCAATCTGCGTTTCGGAGTTCGAAAGATTGGCTGCATCCATTTGCGCCAGCTTTTGTCCTTTCGAAACATTGGCGCCTACTTCTACAAAAATCTGACGGATACGTCCCGGCACTGAAGGAACAATATTATTTTTCACCTCAGGTTCTACATTGGCTGTGAAACTTTGAGTTTGTGCTACTTCGCGTTCGGATACCAATGCCACCTTTACCTTTGCTTTTTCAGCAGCCTTGGTCGAACTGTCGGTTTTAGCATCTTTTGAGCATGAACCAACGCTTAATGCTAAAACAATTAAGAATATTCCTGTAAGTTTAATCTTTTTCATCTTTATTATTTTCTATTTTTTGTTATCCTATTCATTCGTTTTAAAATTCTTTACCCAATAATTTTTCCAAATCGGCTTTCGACGATAAGAAATCATAGATCGACTGGTTGTAGGCCAGTCCGGCATTTCTGTAATTTAAGTCGGCATTGTTCAGATCGAGAAAAGTGGCCATACCTACTTCATACATTTTTTGCGAAATAGACAATCCTTTTTCAGCCTGACGTAAACTCTCTTTGTTCGATTCTATTTTCTTCAACGCATTCTTTATGTTGTTCATCTGCGAAATGGTTTGGAGCTGAAGGCTGCGTTTTAAGTTCTCCTGTTGCAAGTCTAACTCCTCGCGCTGTATCTTCAGCTGTTTGCTTTTGTAGTGTTTTGCTCCACCCTGAAACAATGGAATGGTGAGCTGAAGCCCGAGTGTTGAAGTCGGAAACCAATATTGATCAGCATTAAATGTGTTCGAATCGTTGGCGTATGACATGTACTGATAGTTCAGACTCGCTCCCAAAGTAGGAAGTAGTGATGATTTATGAATCTTCTCGGTTTGTGCCAGCTGCTTCATCTGAATCTCAAATTGCTTGAGGTCGGAATTTTTATCAAGCTTAGAAGCATCGATATTGAGCACTTCGCTATACATTACCGATTCGAAATCGGCCAGTTTTCCTTCCACTTTTATTTCGGTATTCATGTCGATACCCATCAGTATCATCAGTTGTAATTTCGACAGATTTACAGCATTTTCGGCCGATACCACACTTGTGAGGATATTACGTGCCTGTACGTCGGCTCTTATCCATTCAAATTCCGATACTGTACCTTGCTTGAACTTATTATAAATGATACGTGCATTCTCGTTGCTGTTTTCGTAGCTGCGTTTAATTACGTTGTACGAGTCCTGTGTGAGGAGAATTCCATAATAGGCTTTCGTCACCTGGTTGTACAATGAGATTTTAGACGAACGGGCCGATTCCTCCGCCAGCTCCAGTTCCAGTTCGCTCATGTTGATGGTAGCCCAAAGCGTAGGCGATATGATCGGCAACGAAGCCGAAATTCCACCTGTAAAAGTGTTGTCCTGTCCTACTTCTATACCATCAGGGTTGGCGGGCATGCCCGGAAATGAGAAGAACATCTTCTGCTTTTTGATAGCGCGCTGATAAGCACCCGACAACGAAACCGAAGGAAACAATCCTCCCTTTCGTTCTTTCTTCGAATAATTCACACGTTGGATTTCCTTGTTTGCAACTTTTATTGTAGGGCTTTCGCTCAAAGCTATTTCAAGTGCTTTTGGTAATGACACCGTGATAGTGTCCTGTGCGAATGCTCCTGTTGCAGGTAATAAGCCGATAAGAGCTATTACCAGGATTTTCTTAAATTTTAGTCGTTTCACAATCATTTTCTTATAAATTAAATTCTATACTATATGTTTTTTATACGCTTGCCTGAATCGGGTACGAAAGTAATACAATTATCGATTTGCAATAAATTAAAATCGATAAACATAGGTTTAAACCCGATTAACTCTTCTTTTTTTGTTTGTAATTTCGATATTAGGTGTGTTCGAAAGCAATTTGGTTTAAATAAATTATTTCTATTTTTCTTTTTTTTCTTCATTCAGGTAATGTTCTTCCAAATACTTCAATCCTTTTTCGTTGGCGATAAGATGAATGATCAGATCAATGAAAAAGTCTAAAACACGTTTTTTTGAAAATTTCTTCTGCGTTCGCTCCATCTGTTCAAAAGTAGTTTTTAAATGGATGGAGTGAAATATCGAAACCATCTCAACATCGATATCATTGCGATAATATCCTTCGATAATGCCTTGCCGCAGATTGTGCTCGAATCCTACTTTAATGGATTGTTTTTTTTCCTCATCAAACTTTTCGAATACTTTAGGATAATACTTTTTGACGTCGTACCACAAGGCGTGGGGTTGACAGTCATTTTGCTTTTTTATTTCGCGTACTATGTAGATTAATGCATCAATTGCATTTTTGTTCTTCAGGTTTTTGGCGAATCTCTCTTTTGTATTCTCATTCTCGTAAGTAATTATTGCTTCCACCAGATCTTCCTTTTGAGGGAAGTGTGCGTAAAAAGTTTTTTTCGAAATCCGTAATTCAGCACATATTTCATCTATGGATACATTTCTGATTCCAAGTTGATAAAACATTTTACCTGCTGTTTGAATAATTGATTCTTGTTGTGAGTCCATCCTTTTGTTTTGAGAGCGTGCAAAATTAAATAAAAAGTTGCTGATGTGAACTATTATTAGAGATGTTATTTTGTTAATCTCTGTAAATATATTTGTATGATTTTGAATGTTAGATGTATGAGTCTTATTCTGTGGAAACTCTGATAATTTAAAAGTTTCCACGTTCTGGTTATTTCAAACAAAAAAGCCTCCGAAAAAGTTTTCGGAGGCTTGCATTTTTTATAAAGAGAGCTTAGATACTCATCAACCAACTGTTTATTTGTTGTACGATGCTTTTGTTTTAGTTGAGTAATAACCATAACCAGCCATCTCTTCCACGCCGTTCAGCACCAGTCCCATGTTATTCAGTTTATTGTTGTTATGTATATCGTTGATTATTTCGGTCATCTCCCTCGGCGTGTAGTTCTGGCGCGAAACGTAGATTGATAAGTCAATAACCCTGTTGATCAGGAAAGTATCAGAAACTACGCCCACAGGAGCCGAGTCGATAATAATATAATCATATTCTTTTTTAAGTTCAGCAATTAATTCTTCCAGTCGATCACTCATGATCAATTCTGCCGGATTAGGAGGTACAGGGCCGGCCGGAATTACTTTAAGTAAACTGTGAATGCCCGATGGAATTATAATATCGCTCAGCTTATAATCAGGATTTGAAAGGTAAAGACTTATGCCTTTGTTTTTCTCGATATGCATATAGTCGCCCAACATTGGTTTACGTATGTCGAGTCCGATTAAAACTACTTTTTTGTTGAGTAATGCAAACGATGAAGCCAGGTTGATGGCTGTAAATGATTTGCCTTCGCCACCAACACTCGATGTTACAAGTATGACCGGCGATTTGGTGCCACCAATCATAAACTGAAGGTTGGTTCTTATCATTCGGAACATTTCGACAATAGGGGTGGTTTTTCCTTCGCGCACCACCACTCTGTCCTGGCTTTTGTTGATGCCAATGGAACCCAGATAAGGAACTTTTACAAGTCGGAGCAATTCTTTTTTGCCCGTTATCTTGTTGTTCATCAAATCAAGTACATAAATGACTCCCATAGGGATAAGCATCGCTATTAAAAGAGTGATTGCAAAAATAATCATCGTTTTTGGCGCTACCGGAATGACGGATGAATAGGCTGCATCCAGGGTTTTAGCCGTTGGGATAGCACTTGCAAGTGTTAAAGCGTTTTCTTCGCGTTTTTGAAGCAAGAACAAGTACAGATTTTGTTTTATTTCCTGCTGGCGTTTTATTTCGATGTACTGACGTTCCTGTGTGGGTACTTTTTTGATTTTAGAGTTAAACTGGTTTTCCTTGCTAAGGATATCCATTTTGGCAATTTTAAGTCCATCCTTCACACTGGCAATACTGGCGATAATGCTCGAACGTACGATTTTTATCTGTTGCTCCATTTGGGTAAGGACAGGGTTCTCGTCGTTGGTGGTTCGCATTAGTCTTAAACGCTCAAGCAGCACATTGTTGTAATTGCTTATTAAACTAAGTAACGAATTGTCCTGAATACCGAGATTGGCAGGTATGAG
>CAYMHE010000127.1:0-5572 GCA_964390175.1 uncultured Paludibacter sp. | reverse complement strand
CTGGCTTCCGAAATTTTTAAAACTATCAACGAAAAAGACGGTTTTGTAATTCAGAGCAGCGAACAATATTACGACGAAACGGCGCAACAATTCCTGGCCGACCGCTATATTACCGGAAAATGTCCGCATTGTGGCAACGAAAACGCCTATGGCGACCAATGCGAATCGTGCGGAACGTCGTTGAACCCAACCGATTTGATCAATCCTAAATCGGCCATCAGTGGTTCAGCACCTGTAATGCGCGAAACCAAACACTGGTATTTGCCGCTCGACCAACACGAAACATGGCTCCGCCAATGGATTCTCGAAGACCACAAAGAATGGAAACCAAACGTGTACGGACAGTGCAAAAGCTGGCTCGACATGGGTTTGCAACCACGCGCTGTAAGTCGCGACCTCGACTGGGGAATTCCTGTTCCCGTAGAAGGAGCCGAAGGAAAAGTCCTTTACGTGTGGTTCGATGCGCCGATTGGTTATATCTCTAACACCAAAGAACTTTTGCCAGATAGTTGGGAAAAATGGTGGAAAGATTCGGAAACACGCTTGCTGCATTTTATCGGAAAAGATAATATCGTGTTCCACTGCATTGTGTTCCCTGCCATGCTGAAAGCCGAAGGTTCGTATATTTTGCCCGACAATGTGCCGGCGAATGAATTCCTGAATCTCGAAGGTGACAAAATTTCCACTTCGCGTAACTGGGCAGTTTGGTTGCACGAGTATCTCGAAGAATTCCCCGGCAAACAGGATGTATTGCGCTATGTACTAACCGCTAATGCTCCCGAAACCAAGGACAATGATTTCACATGGAAAGATTTTCAGGCCCGCAACAATAATGAGTTGGTGGCTATTTTTGGAAATTTCGTGAATCGTGCGCTGGTACTCACACAAAAATACTACGATGGCAAAGTGCCTGCTTTGGGCGAACTCACCGACTACGACAAACAAACGCTGGAGGAATTTGCTAATGTAAAAGCCGATGTAGAAAAACTACTTAACAATTTCCGCTTCCGCGACGCACAAAAAGAAGCCATGAACCTGGCGCGTATCGGTAACAAATACCTGGCCGACACTGAACCATGGAAGGTTGCCAAAACCGATATGGCTCGTGTGGACACTATTATGTATCTGAGTCTGCAGATTGCAGCCAATCTGGCCATTGCTTTTGAACCATTCCTGCCATTCTCGTCGGAGAAACTGAGAAATATGCTCGGACTGAAAGCTTTCGACTGGAAAGAACTGGGTCGCATTGATCTACTAAAAGCTGGTGATCAACTCGGAACGCCTGAGTTGCTGTTCGAGAAAATTGAGGATGAAACTATTGCTGCGCAGGTGCAGAAATTGCATGACACAAAACTGGCCAACGAAGCCGCTGCATATAAACCTGAAGCCGTAAAAGAAAATGTCGCTTTTGACGATTTTATGAAAATGGATATTCGTGTAGCTACTGTGCTCGATTGCCAAAAAGTGCCCAAAGCCGACAAGTTACTTCAGTTTAAGTTGGACGACGGCATGGGCGAACGCACTATTCTTTCGGGAATTGCTGCTTCGTACCCAAATCCTGAAGAACTTGTTGGTACACAGGTTTGCTTTATTGCCAACTTCGAACCCCGCAAACTGCGCGGAATAATGAGCGAAGGTATGATTCTGTCAGCTGAAGATGCAGATGGAAAATTAGTACTTGTGCGCCCAAGCGCTGTGGTGACGAATGGCGTGGAAGTGAAATAAAAAATATTGAATTAATGAAAATGAAACTTGCCGGCTTCATAAAAAGCGATGTGCTGACTTTATTATTGAGGAGCCTTATCGCAGTTGCAGTGGTGTGGGTGTTGAGATTTCTTTTCTATATCTACAACGCCGACCTACTGCAAATTGAAAGCTGGAGCAGAGAACTACCCGCTTTGCTGAAAGGCGCTTTCATTTTCGACGCTTCCAATCTGTCGATTACATTTGGCCTGTTTGTCATTTTGTCACTGATTCCGTTCAGATTCCGTTCGAACAAAAGGTATCAATCCTTTCTGTTCATTTGTTTTATGCTCGGAATAATTGTATTGGTGGTGTTAAACATTACCGATAGCATTTATTTTCATTACGCACAAAAACGCATCACTTCCGACGAATTCAGCTATTTCAGCAACAGCAACACCGCCCTGATAATGCTTATTTCCATTCGTGAGAACTGGTACATGCTATTGTTGGGTATTGCGCTGATTATCGGATCTGCTTTGCTCTACCGAAAAATCAAATACAATAGGTCTGAATCCGGCCATCTGGTTTTTTATATCAGCAATTCAGTTTTTTTCATCGTCATGGTATTCGTGTTAATTATTGCCATCCGTGGCGGTGTCAGCCGTGCGATACGACCCATCACGCTGAGCAATGCCCTGCAATTTTCCGAATCTCCGTCCAAAGCTTATATTGTGTTGAACAATCCATTTTGCGTTATTAAAACATTAAATAAAGATCAAAACAATTATAGTAAATATTTTTCAGAACAGGAGCTTGATTCCCTGTATTATCCTTCCCACAAAGGTTCGGATAAGCAGCAAATGAAGCGCAAGAATGTCGTAATTTTCATTCTTGAGAGTTTCAGTTACGAACATTCGGCTTTTCTGAATCCTCAATTATATCCTGATGGTACAAAGTACACACCATTTCTCGATTCGTTGATGCAACAAGGATATGTTTTCGATAAATGCTATGCCAACGGTCGAAAATCAATCGATGCACTGCCTTCGGTGCTTGTATCAATTCCCTCCTTTAAAACTCCTTTTGTATTAACGCAACAAGCACTTTCGCCGATGAACGGCTTCGGCACGCTTTTAGGAAAAGAAGGTTGGGACAGTTGGTTTTTCATGGGATCGGAACAAAGGTCGATGGGATTCGTTGCATTTGCTAAAAGTGCAGGATATAAAAACTTCAGAACCAGAGAGGACTATGAGAAAGTAAATGGTACCAAAGATTTTGATGGATACTGGGGAATATGGGACAAAGAATTTCTATCGTACATGGCCAATGAACTGGGACAGGCCAAACAACCTTTTTTATCAACAACTTTTACGCTCACATCACATCACCCTTACGTTATTCCGGAGAAATACAAAAAAGTGCTGCCTGTTGGCAAAACAAAACTTCAACAGTGCGTGGCGTATACCGATATGGCTTTGAGAGATTTTTTCTCAATAGCTAAAAATAAAGATTGGTACGAAAACACTATTTTTGTTTTTGTTGCCGACCATGTAAGCCCCGAAGTGTACGCTGCCGAGAATAAAACCGGCATTGGAAATTCGCACATCATGTATTTTCTTTATACTCCCGATGGCTCTATTCGGGGAAGAGATGCTGCCGTTACGCAGCAAATAGACATAATGCCAACTGTATTAGGACTCTTAGACTACAACAAACCATATTTTGCTTTTGGAAAAGACCATTTTTCTGAACAAAAAGACAACTTTGCCATCAATTACAATGGAAGTGCTTTCCAGTGGATCAATGACTCGTCAGATTATATTTTCGACGAAAAAACAACCGGCGACACCATCGTTGATGTGAAAGTAAAGGCTTTCGTTCAGCGTTATTATCTGCAAATGGAGAAAAGAAAGTTTGTACTCGACGGTAAAAACAAGTAGTTATGTTTGTCGTGGTTTGTGTTTGTTTTTCGAACAATTCAGAAGGATAACACCTACGTTCTCGAACAAAATTTGTATGTTTGTGTGCTAATTTCAAAAAAGATAAAATTCATGACACAAAACACAAAAGCTGCGACTTCCCGCTTATTATCACTCGATGTTTTACGTGGAATTACAATTGCAGGTATGATAATGGTAAACAATCCGGGAAGCTGGGGAAGTATTTATGCACCACTGGGTCACGCCGAATGGAATGGCTTAACTCCCACCGATCTGGTTTTCCCGTTTTTCATGTTTATCATGGGAGTTTCAATGTTTTTGTCGTATAAAAAATTCGAATTCAAATTCAGTGGAAAAACCTTCACTAAATTACTGCGCAGGTCGATTCTGCTCTTCCTTATCGGATTAGGAATTGGCTGGTTTAGTTTGTTTTTACGTGGATTACGAAGCGAAGAACTTATTGGATTACCTGTTTTCGAAAGAATTCTACAAGCAGCCAATAATTTTGAAAACATACGCATTTTAGGGGTTCTGCAACGCCTGGCGCTGGTATCATTTTTTGGTTCGCTGATTGTTTTGTTGTTTAAGCCAAAACATATTCCCTGGATTATCGGCTTCATCCTTGTGGCTTATTGGGCGATTATATATCTCAGCGGAAGTATGGAGCTCAGTTCAAACAGCCTGATCGCCATCATCGATCGTAACATTTTGGGCGAAGCACATATGTACACCAGTCATCTGGCCGATGGCTCTGCAATCGCTTTTGATCCTGAAGGTATTTTGAGTACTCTACCTTGCATCGCCCATGTATTGTTAGGCTTTTGGGCAGGAAAACTAATATCGGAAACAAAGGATCTTGGCGAAAAAATTCAAAAACTCTTTATCTTTGGAACAATAATTATGTTCATTGGATTTTTGATCGATTACGGATTTCCTATCAACAAAAAAATATGGAGTTCGAGTTTTGTCCTCACTACTTGCGGGTTAGCTTCATTACTACTTGGATTACTTATCTGGATAATTGATATAAAAGGAAAAAAACGTTGGAGCGTCTTTTTCGAATCGTTCGGAGTTAACCCAATGTTTGTATATGTGGTAGGTGCTGTTTTAAGCATTTTACTGAGCAATATCGGCTTCCTGTATATGGAAAAATGGACATCAGTCAAAGGCTTTGTATATAATCAGTGGCTGCTGCCTGTATTTGGCGACTATACCGGATCATTGGTATTTGCTCTGATATTTGTAACAATTTGCTGGTACATAGGCCATGTACTCTATAAGAAAAAGATTTACATAAAATTATAAGCTGCAATACTGAAGGATGGATTGACATTTATAAAAACCTGTAAATCAAAACAGCAAACGCAATAATGAACTACGAAGATCTTCGCGACTACTGCCTGAGTCTGAAAGGAACTACTGAACATTTTCCTTTTGATGAATTCAGCCTTGTAATGAAAGTACAGGGAAAAATGTTTGCGCTGCTGCCACTCGATAATCCCGAAACTCAGATCGCACTGAAATGCGATCCGGAACGGGCCATTCAATTGCGCGATGAATTTTCATCAATAACTGCTGCCTACCATTTCAACAAAAAACACTGGAATTCGGTACGTATCGATCCGTCTATTTCGGCTAAGTTTATGCAGGAACTTATACAGCATTCGTACGATTTGGTGGTGGCAGGCTTGCCTAAGAAATTAAAAGAGGAATTAAATAGCTTGTAGAAACTTCATTTTCAGAACTTTTATGCGCATATTAATTCAGAGAGTAAACGAAGCCTCGGTGGAAATTGAGGGAGAAATAAAATCTTCAATTACTGGTGGATTGCTGGTGTTGGTAGGTATTGAGGAAGCAGATACTAAAGAAGATAGCGATTGGCTTGCCGGAAAACTAACGGGATTGCGTATCTTTGACGACGAAAACGGCGTAATGAATCGTTCGGT
>CAYMHE010000126.1:0-5906 GCA_964390175.1 uncultured Paludibacter sp. | reverse complement strand
TTGTAGCCGGAGCCGGATCGGTAAGGTCATCGGCGGGAACATACACCGCTTGTACTGAAGTAATGGATCCGCTTTTGGTAGAAGTAATGCGTTCCTGCATACGTCCCATTTCGGTGGCCAGCGTGGGTTGATAACCCACAGCCGATGGCATACGTCCCAACAAGGCCGAAACCTCGGAACCTGCCTGCGTAAAACGGAAAATATTATCGATAAAAAACAAAATATCACGTCCGCCCTCTTCTCCATTGTCTCTGAACGATTCAGCAACTGTGAGCCCCGACAAAGCTACCGAAGAACGTGCGCCGGGAGGTTCGTTCATCTGACCAAACACCAGACTAGCCTGCGACTGCTCCACTTCGCTGTAATCTACTTTCGAAAGATCCCAGTTTCCTTCGTCCATGCTCTTTTTGAATTCTTCACCATAACGGATAACGCCCGACTCAATCATTTCACGAAGTAAATCATTACCTTCACGTGTACGTTCGCCCACACCGGCAAAAACAGAGAAACCACTGTGACCCTTGGCAATATTATTGATCAATTCCATGATAATAACGGTTTTGCCCACTCCGGCACCGCCAAAAAGTCCGATTTTTCCACCCTTCACATATGGTTCGAGTAAATCAATCACTTTGATTCCGGTGAAAAGCACTTCTTCGCTGGTGGTAAGTTCTTCAAATTTTGGTGGTTCGCGATGGATTGGATAAGAGCCTGCTTTATCAAGCGGTTTCATTCCATCAATCGAATCGCCAATTACATTCATCAATCGGCCTTTCACCTGATTTCCTACCGGCATTGAAATGGGTCGTCCCAAAGCAACAGCTTTCAATCCGCGGCTAAGTCCATCGGTAGAATCCATGGCTACGCACCGTACTGTATTTTCGCCGATATGCTGCTGAACTTCAACAATTAGCTCATTTCCATTCTGTCTTTTAATACTTAAAGCATCATTGATGGAGGGTAATCTTAACTCACCTTTTTCATCTGCTTTAAAAAACACATCAACTACCGGGCCGATAATCTGTGAAATATGTCCTGAAAATTCTGACATTATTTGTTTCTTTTTGGAGTCTTTATCTATTCTTCAATATACAAAAGTACTCAAAATTAAATTATAGAATTCGTGATTTAACGTAAATAAACCTCTGAATACAATTATTAAACTATCAATTAGCTCTTTAATCAAGCTTTAATACTTCTAAGAATGCTTTTTGCGGAACTTCTACATTTCCGATTTGCTTCATGCGTTTTTTACCTTTTTTTTGCTTTTCAAGTAGTTTACGCTTACGACTGATATCTCCACCGTAACACTTTGCGGTAACATCTTTACGAACCGCCTTAATGGTTTCACGCGAAATAATTTTTGCTCCAATAGCTGCCTGAATAGCAATATCAAATTGCTGACGCGGGATAAGCTCTTTCAATTTTTCGCACATGCGTTTGCCAAGTGGAACGGCGTTATCGAAATGAATAAGACACGAAAGCGCATCCACAGGTTCTCCGTTCAACAGAATATCCAAACGAATCAATTTTGATGGACGAAAACCGCTCATGTGATAATCAAACGAAGCATATCCTTTCGAAATACTTTTCAGTCGATCATAGAAATCGAATACAATTTCTCCCAAAGGCAAATCATAAATCAACTCCATGCGATTGCCCGAAATATAATTTTGTTTCACCAATTCACCACGTTTACCCAAACAAAGCGTCATTATTTGACCGATAAAATCAGTCCGTGTTATGATCGATGCCCTTATGTAAGGCTCTTCGATACGATCGATAGACATAATGTCGGGCAAACCAGATGGATTATGCACTTCAATCAGATCACCTTTATTAGTGTAAACTTTGTACGACACGTTGGGAACCGTTGTAATCACGTTCATATCGAACTCACGATCAAGCCGTTCCTGAATAATCTCCATGTGGAGCATACCCAAAAATCCGCAGCGGAATCCGAAGCCAAGTGCAGCCGACGATTCAGCTTCGAAAGTCAACGAAGCATCATTCAGCTGAAGTTTCTCTATTGAAGCACGTAAATCTTCGAAATCTTCTGTTTCGATAGGATAAACACCGGCAAAAACCATTGGTTTAACTTCCTCAAATCCATCAATATGTTTTTCGCACGGACGTTTTACATGTGTGATTGTATCACCCACTTTTACTTCCTTCGACGTTTTGATTCCTGAAATAATATAACCTACATTGCCCGCACTGAGTGACTTTGTGGGCGACATATCAAGTTTAAGCACCCCTATTTCGTCGGCATAATACTCTTTTTCGGTATTCACGAACTTTACAAAATCACCTTTATTGATGGTTCCGTTTTCAATTTTAAAATAAGCAATAATGCCGCGAAACGAATTGAAGACAGAGTCGAAAATTAAACATTGCAGTGGCGCCTCAGGATCACCCTTAGGAGCAGGAACACGGGTAACAATGGCTTCCAAAATATCCGGAATTCCCATACCTGTTTTTCCACTGGCGCGCAAAATATCTTCGGGCTTGCAGCCAATCAATTCAATAATCTGATCTTCAACCTCATCGGGCATTGCATTGTCCATGTCCATTTTATTCATGATAGGAATAATTTCCAAATCATGTTCCAATGCCATATACAAATTCGAAATAGTCTGTGCCTGAATACCCTGAGTAGCATCAACGATCAGCAAAGCGCCTTCACAAGCTGCGATCGACCGGGAAACCTCGTAAGAGAAATCCACGTGCCCCGGAGTATCTATTAAATTAAAAATATAATCTTCACCATTCAAACGATAATTCATTTGTATAGCGTGACTTTTTATTGTAATTCCCCGCTCCCTTTCAAGGTCCATATTATCGAGCACCTGTGCTTGCATTTCCTTACCGGCAACGGTGTTGGTGTATTCAAGCAAGCGATCGGCTAATGTACTCTTACCATGATCAATATGGGCGATAATGCAAAAATTGCGGATTCTGTTCATTCGTAATTTTTATGATTTTATTTTTGGACTGCAAAAATACAAAAAAACAGGCAGACAGCCAAAATCATTTTTTTCGACTATAACACTACCTGTTTTAAATGAATCATTTGTGAATTAAATATTTACGTTTCAGTAACTTTAGCTCCTAATTGTCGTTGAGTTTCGCGCATGGCTTCTTCATCATCAGTAATAATCAGCAAAGAATCACCTTTTTCGAGCTGGGTATTTCCGCGTGGAATAAAGTATTTTTTGCTTCGCTTTACCATTACGAGCAGCGTTTTATCGGGCATCGAAACGTCCATCACCCGCCGACCGTTTTTAAGCATTTCGTCATTCACGGTGATCTCGCACATGGCCGATTTTATTTCGTCCGAAAACTCAACATCGAATTCTTTCAATTGCCTTTTGGGTGGAACGGGCAATGATAATTTAAGTAAATGTGCCATACCCGACACCGTTGTCCCCTGCACTACCAATGATAAAATGGTGATAAAGAAAACGATATTGAAAATCATTTTTGCATTTGGCACTTCGCTTATCCACGGATAAGTGGCAAAAATGATAGGCACCGCCCCACGCAGTCCTACCCACGAAGTAAAAAGCCGGGCCTTAAAACTCATATTTTTAAAGGGCAACAAAGAAAGAAATACCGATATAGGACGCGAAAAAAGAATCATAAAAAATCCGATTAATATGCCTACACCAGCCACAGGAATCAATTCTGAAGGATTCACAAGCAGACCAAGCGTAAGGAACATCACAATCTGGAAAAGCCAGGTAAGCCCATCGAAAAATTTAAGCGTACTACGTTTATGCACAAATCTATGATTCCCTATCATCAGCCCTCCAGCATACACTGCCAAATATCCGTTTCCACCTATAAAATCGGTAAATCCGAATAAAAAGAACATGACAGTAAGCAACAACACTGAATACAAAGCATCATTGTCGAGGTTTATTCTGTTAATTAACTTCACCGCCATTTTCCCAATCAGAAATCCGCCCAAAGCTCCTATTATCAATTGCTTTGAAAACATAAGTGCAATCTCCCAGCCACTGATATCGGGCATTTGAAGCAACTGAATCAACACGATTGTCAACATAAACGCCATTGGATCATTACTTCCACTCTCCAGCTCGAGCAGGGGACGGAGATTTTCTTTCAACGACAAACCCTTCGAACGAAGTATCGCAAAGACAGATGCTGAATCGGTAGACGACATAACGCTTGCCAACAACAATGACTCCACCAAACTAAATGTTACTGAGTGGATAATATTATTGGTAAGCCAATAAATAAACAGTCCGGTAATGAGAGCAGTGAGCAAAACACCCACCGTAGCAAGTACTATCCCTTTTACCGCAACAGGCTTTATTTCGGAAAAGCGGGTATCCATCCCACCCGAAAACAAAATAATATTCAATGCAAAAACACCTATATATTGTGCTATTTTGGGCGAACCAAATTGCAAGCCTAAACCATCGCTGCCTGCTGCAAATCCGATAAAGAGAAAAAGCAGCAACACAGGTACGCCAAATCGATAGCCCGACTTACCTACAATCAAACTAAAAAACAACAATATCGAGGCAATAAGCAAAAAAAGTTCTATGGTTATATTCATTCGGTTTTATTTAAACAAACTGTAAACAGTATGAAAAAGTTGCTTACAGCAGAGAAATGGTTAAAATTAAAATATCTACAAAAATACTTATTTGATATCAAATCAAGGTATTAATTCCTCTAAAAAAACACAAATATAATATGAAGATAATTTTTTTTCATAAAATTGAATTTTTAGTTTTGTATATTAAAAAAAAGCCATATCTTTGCACTCGCAAAACAAAAGAGGTACCATAGCTCAGTTGGTAGAGCAAAGGACTGAAAATCCTTGTGTCCCCGGTTCGATTCCTGGTGGTACCACTTACAAAACTAAAACGCAATTGATTATCAATCAGTTGCGTTTTTATTTTATCCAATTTGCACCACATTTGCACCACATGCAAACCATTTTATCACATTGCATTGAGTTGCAATAATCACATTTACAGATATTTATATCTGTTTTCTGCAATATATTCAACAAAAAGTAATAAAATCAGTTCATATATAAGCCCAAAAACACAACTACTCTTACAATCCTCTATATTTCACTCATTTACGCTTATTTTCTCATTGATAAGCCTTTAATCATATTGTACTTTTATATCGATAATTCACCGTTGAATTATCATAAAAACATATTATTATGGCACGTCAATTAGGGCATGTAAATTACGGTGGTACAATCGGACAAATCCGCCACTTTAAAATCAAGGGTTTGAATGGTAATTTTGCAGGGCTGAAAGGCGGTGCAACTGGTGACCAAATCAAAAACGACGCAGCTTTTGTGCGTACTCGTGAAAACATGAACGAGTTTGCAGGTTGCGCAATGGTTGGGAAATCGCTTCGTACCGGGCTTGCTCAGATTATGAAGCAAATGAGTGATCCGCAGTTGACAGGTCGATTAACCGGAATAATGAAAAAGATTAATCTGGAAGATCAATCGGAAGCTCGTGGTTATCGTGCAATATTGGTTTCGGTGCAACCTCAGTATTTGTTGGGATTGAATTTCAATCGTCATAATAGTTTTGAGGGTCTATTTACAGGTGAAGTTGAAACGTTGGCTTCTGCCGAACGTGATTCTGTAACTATGAATGTTCAACCTTTCAGTACGTTGAACAACGTAAATGCTCCCGCAGGTGCAACTCATTTCCGGTTGCTGAATGCAATTACAGTTTTATCGGACTTCGCGTACAATGCCACTACAAAGGTTTATGAACCTATTGAGCCAACATTGAACGAAACTTCGAAAATCACTTACTCGGATTATATCGAGTTGGGAAGCTCGGTTGCTGCTCCGCTTTCGGTTGAAAGTGTGTTGCCCGGTACTCCAACTATGA
>CAYMHE010000125.1:2572-5913 GCA_964390175.1 uncultured Paludibacter sp. | reverse complement strand
TCTACAGACTTTAGACAAAAGAACAAAGAGCAAAGACAGTGAGAATGTGACAATGAATCTACAGACTTTAGACAAAAGAACAAAGAGCAAAGACAATGAGAATGTGACAATGAGAAAATTCAGGCGGAGGCGAAGCAGTCAAAAGTCAAAGGTCAAAAGTCGTTGATCTCAGAACTCAAAACTCAGAACTCAAATTTTCAAATTCTCAAATCTTCAAATTCTCAAATTAATCAGAACCCGAAACTCGAACCTATATGTCTCTTTTGTAGTGAAACATTTCATGGCAATTGATCCACTGGTAGAGACCGATGGCCAGGTAACACAAAGCAAAAGCACTTACAAAACCCATGATTACATCAATGACATAGTGGGCCTGAATGTAAACCGTAGCAGCTACAAGCGCCAGGTAAATAGGGATCAGACAAGCGAAAACAATATATTTTTTATATCGGAATATCATGATCATAATAATTGTGGAGATACCTACGTGCGAGCTCGGGAATGCAGCGGTGGGTCTTTCGCCCAACAATTGCGATTTCTCTACAAGGTCGAAAAACACGCCGGGCATATTATGATTATCCATGAGTTTATAATTATAATTGAAATAGTGACCCAGTTGCAGAAAGTTCCCATTCAAAGCATTGTCAATGCCTATGGCTTGAAAGTAATACTGCGGACCTGCTGTAGGAAATAACATATAGATCAGATAGTAGCTGTAAAAGGAGAAAAGTACAACAAAAAAGAAAAGACCGAAATACTTTGGACTCGAAAAGAAAAAATAAATACAACTGCCTGCTATCAGGAAATAGTACGAAAAG
This sequence comes from uncultured Paludibacter sp., assembly GCA_964390175.1. Taxonomy (GTDB): domain Bacteria; phylum Bacteroidota; class Bacteroidia; order Bacteroidales; family Paludibacteraceae; genus Paludibacter. Next base: position 5,095 of record CAYMHE010000125.1, on the reverse strand, counting down.
TAGCCCATATTCATAATTTCGCTACACAGTAACTGAGGAAAGCGTTCGGGAAACACAAGCGCCGGTTGAAATCCAAATAGATTTTGTTCGAAAGCCGCCAACACATGATCGTAATTCAGCAACACCCTGTTCACTTCGTAAGTTTCGGGATACCAGTAGGAGAGTAGGGAAAGCAGCAATGCCACACGTGCAATACGAATGATCCACCAATCTTTGTAGCAATTAAGGTATGCCAAACCCATGATTGCACAGACAATGAGCAACCTTGCTTTCAGTAATTCGTATCCGGTATCCGTTCCGTATCTCGAAATCAAAATGATGAGTGATGAAATCAGAATGTAAACAAATGTAAGCTTTTCGGCTGTCAGGTATCTTATGTTACGGAGCTTAATCATGGAATTCAAAAAAAAGGCAGTAAGATTTGTGCTCAAAAAAAAGAGAGCGCAAATATACGTTAAAAGAAGCAATTGCTAAACACCAATGTAATATATGTTTCAATAAAAGGCAAAAAAAAAACCGCAATTGGATGCGTTGATCACAATTGCGGTTCAATAAAAGAAATGTGTTGTTTACTTAGCTACTCGTTCGAGCCATTTTACCATGCTTAACATTACAAGCATCGAAAGACCTGTGGCGATAACAAATACCAACCAGCACGCCCAAATAGGTACACTTGTGTAAAGCAGACCTCCGATAAATAAAATTGAGTTTCCAACGGCTGTTGCTGCAAGCCAGCTACCTTGCATCAGTCCCTGCAAATGTGGTGGCGCTACTTTCGATACGAATGACAAGCCGAGTGGCGAAATAAATAATTCAGCCACAGTAAGTATAAAGTAAAGAATAACCATGATCCATGGAGTTACACGCATGGCATCCATTTCAGCAGCAGTCATGCCCGAAAGTGCCTCTTTGGCCGGCAATGCAAAAGAGAATATCATTAAGAATACATATGCAAGTGCAGCGATACCCATACCAATTGCAATTTTCATTGGAGTTGATGGCTCTTTTTTTCTTTTCTTCAGTGAGCCGAATATCCACATGATGAGTGGAGTAAGTGTCACAACAAAGATCGGATTTACACTTTGGAATATTTCTGCTCCTTTAATACTTGTGAAACCAAGATCGACATTTATCACGTCCAAATTCACATAGTCACGTGCAAAATAGGTCAGCGAGTATCCGTTTTGGTGGAATGAAAGCCAGAAGAAAATAACAACACCAAAAACAGCAAACAATGCATAAATACGTTGTTTGATCTCCTGAACGCTCATTTGAATTTCTTCTTTAGAAATATTAGAAGAACCGTTATTTGATTTGATAGCCTTTTTTGCAGGATCGGGGAATGTGTTTTTATTTATAATATATATCACAAGAGAAATAAGCATTGCAATAATAGCGGCAGCAAATGCATATTGGAAACCTCTGTTAAATACTTCAAGATAATTGTTTGAAAATAACGTTAAGTCTGTAACAGAACTTCCATCCAACATTGCTTTGTTGGCATATTCATTCAAACGGCTGAGCGATTCGGCCGGCATGGCAGCACCTTGTTTAATGTACTGATGACACAACTCGGGTAATGAACCATTGTAGTCAAAATTATGTTGTTTCAACCACCAGTTCCTGACACCTATTGCAATAAACGGCGCAAACATAGCTCCGATATTGATGAACATATAAAATATCTGAAATCCGGCATCTCTTTTTTCAGAGTATTTGGGATTGTCATACATCTGTCCGATTAAAGCCTGAAGATTTCCTTTGAACAATCCATTACCGAATGAAATTACTAAAAGTCCCAGAATTGTAATTGACAAATAAAGACCCATACTTGGTACAGGAGTCGGAGTTGGAATTGAAATAATCAGATAACCGATAGCCATCAAGACAATACCCGTAAGAATTGTTCCTTTGTAATTTTTGGTTTTATCTGCAATTAAACCACCTACTAAAGCCAACAAATATATTGAAGCATAAAAAGCTGAATATATGTAACCTGTTGTAGTTTCAGATAATCCGAATTTCGATGAAATGAATAGCGTAAGAATGGCCATCATTATATAAAAACCAAAACGCTCGCCCATATTGGCAAGTGCAGCTGCAAGCAATCCTTTAGGATGATCTTTAAACATAAAATTAATGTGTTATGACTGTTGTTTTTAAATTATTTATTTTTTGCAATCGCAAATATAGTAAAATCGTTTGAAAATGCAATAATTATGCATTGTGAATTCCCGTGTCGGGCTTCATAACCACACCCATGTTTTTGCGTCCATCCACCTTTACTACAAGTGGCTGGTCGAAATGTACATGTCGTATGTATTGCGATTCGTATTCGGCGGCACAATTATCCAAAAAATCAAGATCATAGGTTCCATCTTTCTGAAACGGATTGATTGTGAAGTACGACACGCCGAGCGAAGTAAGGTTCTGAAAGAAATGTGTGCCCTGACTCGGATCGATCCGGTATTGCTCCAGTCCCGATTCTACAATTACCCTTGCATTGCTTATTTGTGGCCACTT
>CAYMHE010000125.1:0-2472 GCA_964390175.1 uncultured Paludibacter sp. | reverse complement strand
GTCATATAAGCTTTGCTGTCGCGAAAAAAAACAGAAGCATACACCGCTTTTATGGCTTCGGTGATCATTACAAGCATATGCGTTTTGCTTTCGGTATTTTGTGGCACCATGTAGGTGGAGTAAATTCCGGCAAAGGGCTGGTAATGCGAATCCTCGAGCAGACTGGATGAACGTACGGCGATCGGCGACGAAATGGCGCCCAGAAACGCGTATAAATCGGCAATCAATCGCTGCGGAAGGCGGGCTTTTAAAAAATGCTGAAGTATCTGGTCGTCATCTATATCCGATAAGGCTTTGGGATACAAATGGTTCATTTCCATAAATTCGCTGAAAATGTCGGTACAGAGCACCACTGTTTTAGGAATTGTGATCTGGCTGTTTTCGAATTTTTCAAAGCTGTCGTTGCGTTTGATCATGGCATCGATAAAGGCAAGTCCGCGTCCTTTTCCGCCCATCGAGCCTTCGCCGATGCGCGCAAAGTTGGAATACTGGTCGAATCTGTCCCGTTGGAAAACGGCAACAACTCCTCGGTTTTTAATTTTGCGGTAATGAACGATGGCATCAAAAATAATCTGGCGCACTTTGTTCAGATCGGTGGATATCTCGTTGTCTACATTTATGTTTTTAAGAAATTCGGCCAACGGGAACATAGCCCTGGAATATAACCAACGCGAAATATTGTTTTTCGATACATGATAGTAGAGCGAAGCATCGCTGACTGTAAATATGCTTTCCTGCAATCCCCTCAGGTTCTTGACCCTGATTTCTACTTCGTCGGTTTCGGGGTTGATAAACACAAAATCGCCGAAACCGAAATTGTTTGTGATTTTTTCTCTTAATTCGAGATTGAATGTAGAGGAAAGTTTGTTTATGAATCCTGCCTTTACTTCGTCGGCGCCCATCTTGTTGTTGCTGTCGGTCGATTCAACGATAAGAGGTATATGCTTGTCGACCAAACGAATATTGCGACACAGCTCAATTCCGGCATCTTTGTTTTTTATTCCGTTTTGCGAAAAACTAACATCGGTGATGACACCCAGCATGTTTTTCTGAAACTTATTGTAGAGTTCCATGGCTTCTTCGTAGTTACGAGCCAGTAAAATCTTGGGACGTCCGCGCATGCGTAACATTTGTTCATGTTCGTTCAACGCTTCAGTCATAAACGAACGCGACTGCGTAAATACATATTTATACAGTTGTGGCACTATGGAGGAGTAAAATCGAATGGAATCTTCGACGAACAAAATTACTTGTACGCCTACCGATTTGATGTCTTCCTCCACATTCATTTTATCTTCGATAAGCTTGATAATAGCCAGCAGGATATCGGCGTTTCCCAACCAGCTGAATACATAATCGATGGCACTTAAATCTTCGTTGGCAATGCGCTGAGAAACTGATTTGGAGAAAGGGGTCAATACCACGATAGGAATCTCGGGAAATCGGGCTTTCACTCCCTTGGCCCATTCGAAAGGATTGATGCTATCGCCGCTCGGCATAGAAATGACAAGTTCAAACGAACGTTCTTTCAGTAATTCAGTAGCTTCTTCGGGGCTCGAAACCAATGTAAACCGTGGTGCATACCTGAGGTTTAAAGCTGTATATTCATTGAAGAGTTGTTCATCGATGCGTCCATCTTCCTCGAGTATAAAAGCATCGTATTTACTTGCATATAATAATACGTTGTAAATGCGGTGTCGCATCAGATTGGCAAAAGTAGTATCTTTGAAATAAAGCTTTTTTATGTTGGGAGTATTCATGCCGCTTTGTTATTTTTGAACTGTAAATATATTTCTAAATATCCATTATTACAAGTGAAAAAATTTTTTTTCAAATAATGTTCAAATAATTTGATTATAACAAATAAAAACCGTAAAATTGCATCGAAAACAAAACGTAAGCAAAGTAGGTGAATTGTTTGTTTTAGAAGATGAAAATCGTATGTAAAAACGTTAAATATAGAAATAAATATGTCGTTTTGGTATTTTTGCTCAGGTATTTAACATGCATTTGAATGGCGGCTTACAATTTGAAAGTAAAAACACATAAAATCAATTCTTAAAAACTATATTATGAATATTGAAAAATTAATGCAATCGCTCGAAGCGAAGCATCCGGGAGAACATGAATATTTACAGGCAGTGCGTGAAGTGCTGTCTACAATTGAAGACGAATACAACAGACACCCTGAATTTGAAAAAGCAAAAATTGCCGAACGTTTGGTGGAACCTGATCGCATCTTTACATTTAAAGTGCCATGGGTCGACGACCGTGGTGATGTACAGGTAAATCTTGGATACCGTATTCAGTTCAACAATGCCATTGGTCCATACAAAGGCGGTTTGCGTTTCCATGCTTCAGTCAATTTGTCGATCCTTAAATTTCTTGGATTCGAACAAATATTCAAAAATGCACTCACCACCTTGCCTATGGGAGGTGCAAAAGGTGGTTCCGACTTTAACCCACGTGGCA
>CAYMHE010000124.1:1230-6057 GCA_964390175.1 uncultured Paludibacter sp. | reverse complement strand
TAAATATGTTTTTGAGCATTATAATACACTTTATTTCAATTATTTTTACAAAAAAGTTGTGAGTTGAAAAAAAAATGCGTTCCTTTGTCGTCGAAAAAGAAATTGTATTTTTTCGTCTGTCTATTTTCAACTCTAATTTTTCGAATCAGAATTTGTTATACTTACGTTACTACACTTCTCTTTAATCACAATTAATTATTTTTTATATTTTATTTTTATGAACATTTACGTAGGTAACTTAAGTTACAAAGTTAGAGAAAGCGATCTTAAAGAAGTTATTGAAGAGTATGGTCAGGTTGATTCATGCAAAATCATCATCGATCGTGACACCCGCAAATCAAAAGGTTTTGCATTTGTTGAAATGGCTGACGACGCTGCTGCAAAAAAAGTTATTTCTGAACTTAACGGTGCAGAATTTGACGGACGTGCAATGGTTGTTAAAGAAGCAACTCCAAGAAGCTAATTTTAGCCTCTAAAAAAAGCATACTAAAACTTCTGTTGTCTCTAAAGGACAACGGAAGTTTTTTTTTGTGCCTTCTCCTTGTCATAATAAGGGATGAAGGTACTGAAAATAAACCTTCATAATGTTTCAACCCTGCGCATTATTGTTTTCCGGTTTAGATCCAATGTATAATATTTGCAAAAACTTTCAAATTTCACACTTTTTGGGGTTTTACGGCGTTTTTCATTAACGGAATAACTTTAAAAAAGCATATCTTTGCGCTCATAAACTTTTTTCAGTCCATCAAACAACAGTACAATGAAATCGACCCTCAAACTTATACTCGTTTCCATGGTTTTATCCATCGGCATTCTTTCGGCTCAAACTTATCGGTTAGAAGTTGGTTTTGTAAGCCCTAAACAATCGGGTGCGGAATTCAGCACTAATTATTTCAATGGCGGTCGGTTAGGAGTCACGGCTGAATTTGGTCTGAAACATAATTTCAGTTTACTTACCGGCGCTTTGTATTCCCTTGTGTATTCAAACAAAGTGCAGTATTACAGTTCTACCGACTCAGTAACTTATAAAACTTTCGGACATTCAATCGATATTCCGTTAAGACTTACCTATACCCTTCCGCTTTCGAAAAACCTGAAGGTATTCGGTTTTGCAGGACCTAATATTAATGTAGGGATTGCTCAACCCCGCAAAACAACAGCTGTTTTAAGCTCTTCGCTTAGAGAGGTGATTGATGAATTCGGAAATGTTCCTACCAATGGTACCGAAGATCTTTACAAAAGCGCAATGATCAGTCGTATCAATTTCCAAATGGGCGCCGGTGGTGGTGTGCAGTGGAAGAACTATCAATTGAAGGGTGGTTACGATTTTGGTATCAATAGCATTAATAAGGTGGACACCAGTAAATTATTCCGCCAGGGAGGATGGTATGTGTCTCTTGTGTATCAATTCTAAGTATTAAATAATGTTTAAATTTTGAGGAATCCAGCACTTCGGTCGCGTTTTTGCTATCGTAGTCTGTGTGTGTATAAGTAATAATAGTGAACGACCTGTTTCCGTGAACCCGGAACCCGAAACCCGAAACTATATTACCTTACACTATTTACTTTATTAATTTAAAAACATTATTTTATGAAAAAGATTAGATTTGGATTATTGGCTTTAGTAGTCATGATGTCTGTTGGTGCAAGTGCACAGGTTGGTTTAGTAGCAGGTTATAGCAATTCAGTTGCTGTAGGGAGCGATGAAAACTTAAATGGTTTTCATATTGGTCCGGCTGCCGAAATCGACATTCAGGGACCGATAAGTTTGCAATACGCCTTGATGTACAATTACCTTAGAAATTCTTCAGAAGCCACAGTCGTTGGTCAGACTGTTGAATCAACAACTACAGCTCATACTTTAGATTTGCCGATTCGCCTTACTGCTAAAATGGCACTTGGCGAAGGATTGAATTTGTTTGTATTCGGTGGCCCTAACTTTAATTACGCCATCTCGCAGAAAACAAAAGGTTCAATTACGGGAGCTGTGGATACTTCAATAGAAGGCGATAATATTTATAAGGACGAATATGCATCGGGTAAAAAAACCTATTCTCCTTTCGACTTGCAATTGGGCGTAGGTGCCGGACTTGGTTTTAAAGATATTTCGGTGCGTGTAAGTTACGACTGGGGTATGTTGGACCGGGACAATCGCGAGGATTTCGAATGGAAAAATAATGATCTGAAATTATCATTGGTTTTCAACTTATAAGTGATTGTCTATTATGTTTTTCAAAAGGTTAAGTTTATACTTAACCTTTTTTGTTTATTTTGCAAATCGTTATACAATTATTCACCCGAATATGACTATTTTTGCATACAATTCTATTCAATTACCGATTTTATAAAAATGAATCTGTACGCACTGTTTCAACAACATCCCCTCATATGTACCGACAGCCGGAACTGTCCTGAAGGTTCGTTGTTTTTTGCATTAAGAGGTGAAAACTTTAATGCCAACGATTTTGCAAAAAAAGCACTCGACAATGGATGCGCCTTTGCTGTTGTTGACGATCCTGAATATGTGCTTGACGAACGTTATATTCTTGTGGATAACGTGTTGTCGGCTTTGCAGCAACTCGCAAAGCAACACAGACAACAGTTGAAAACCACGGTGATAGGTATTACCGGCACCAACGGAAAAACAACCACAAAAGAATTGATGGCTGCGGTGCTTTCGGGCAAATACAACACACTTTATACCCAGGGCAACCTGAACAATCACATTGGAGTGCCGCTAACGCTATTGAAAATAAAACCCGAACACGAAATTGCAATTATCGAAATGGGCGCTAACCATCCCGGCGAAATAAAAACATTGGCCGAAATAGCTTGTCCCGATTATGGCATTATCACCAATGTAGGCAAAGCGCATCTCGAAGGTTTTGGCTCGTTCGAAGGGGTGAAGAAAACTAAAGCTGAATTGTACGATTATATTTCCGGTCAGGGCGAAGCCATTTTTATCAACAAAGACAACAAGCATTTGGTTGAAATGGCAACAAAGGCAGGTTTCGATATGAAAAACCGCGTGAATGCATACAGTCTCGAGCCCGAAAATACACTTTGTCCTGTACAAGGAAGCGTGAGTGCGGGTGCACCGTTTCTGAACATGACATGTACGCTCGGCAACAGCCCTGACTTTGATATTCACACAAAACTAATTGGTAGTTACAATGCCGAAAATGTATTGGCGGCAGTGGCCATCGGCGATTTCTTCGGTGTAGACACGGAAACAATAAAACAGGGGCTCGAAAATTATACCCCACAGAACAATCGCTCGCAACTTACAGTGACGGACAGAAACAAACTTGTGGTGGATGCTTACAATGCCAACCCTACAAGTATGCGGGCGGCGTTGCTGAACTTTGGTGAAATGGTGGTGGAACACAAGGTGGTGATTCTTGGTGATATGCTTGAACTTGGCGACCAGAGCGATGAGGAACATCAAAACATTGTTCGGCTGATTGGGCAATTTGCTTTTGAAAAAGTGATACTTGTAGGACCGCAGTTCAAAAAGACACAACATAATTTTGAAAGCTACGAAAATATTGCTGACTTAAAAAATAATACAGCGTTGTTGCACGGACTTAAAAACTGCTATGTGTTGATAAAAGGATCGCGTGGCATACAACTTGAACAGCTTTTATCTGCTTTGTAATTTATAAAAATATTTTTCTTCGATTAAAGATTTCCAGTGTATGAAAAAAAACAATATAATTCTCCTATCTTCGCTTGCTGCCATCATTATTATTTTACTGATAACTGTCGTTTATTTTATAAATAAATTAAACGAAAAGGAAAAAGAAATTTCGGAAGTAGCCGAAATGATGGTTTTTGAAAAGGAACAGGTTGAAAATGAATTTCAGAATCTGGCAACTGAGTTTGATGGTTATACAGTGAATATAAAAAACGATTCGCTCTTCAAACTGCTCGACAACCAGAAAGCAAAAGTGCAACAATTGCTCGAAGAACTCCGGATCACTAAAGCAACCAATGCCCGACGCATTGCAGAACTCCGGAAGGAATTGGCCACTGTGCGCAGTGTAATGGTACGTTATGTCAACCAGATTGATTCATTGAATGCTGAGAACAAAGTACTTAAAACCGAAAACGTGGAAGTGCGTCGGAAATTCAATCAGGCCTCCGAAACGGTGCAACAGCTTTCGAAAGAAAAAGAAAACCTGAACGAAGTAGTGACGCGTGCTTCGAAGCTCGATATCTCGGCTTTTAGTATGCAGCCGCTGAATAGCAAAAACCGTAAAACAACATGGTTCTCTCAAACTGCTAACCTGCAATTCAGTTTTACTATTTCGAAAAACATAACAGCCGTTTCGGGCGAAAAGGTATTGTACCTGCGCATTACGCGTCCCGACGATGAGGTGATGACAAAGAGCGCCTCCAATGTTTTTCAGTTCGAAAACAAGATGATTGCTTATTCAGCTAAAAAGAATTTTGAATATACAGGTGAAGCACATTCGGATGTAATCTACTGGAAAGTAGAGGAAATTCTGCAAAAAGGAACTTACAGAGCCGACTTCTTTGTGGATGGAAGCCGGATTGGAAGTTTTACTTTTGAAGTGAAAAAATAGACGTTTAAGATAATAAGGATTTGAGTAAGCTGAATAAAATAATGCAACAATCATAAACCGGTCAGGTGCTGTTTCACTTCTTTTTATTCAATTGGAAATGGCACTTCATTCAATGCTAAATAAAGATGTCGAATAGTCAGGCCTTTAAAATTGCAGCTGAGAAAATCTCTTCCGATGAAGGTCACCGGAAAACGATTCAGTTCAATATCTCGCGCTACGATGCAGCGGTGAGTAAAGG
>CAYMHE010000124.1:0-1130 GCA_964390175.1 uncultured Paludibacter sp. | reverse complement strand
AAAGGCGATATTGCAAAGCTTTTCAACGAAAAGTTCAATACGCCCATTGACAGTACACCCGAAGAAATGACCGAATACGTTCGTCAGGTACTTCGAAAGAAATATACAAGTGCTCAGGTGGGAGTTACAGGTGCTAATTTCCTGATTGCCGACATAGGAGGCATTTCGGTGACCGAAAATGAAGGCAATGGATTGATGACAACAGCTTTCCCGAAAGTGCACATAGTGATAGCAGGTATTGAAAAGATAATACCGAAAATGAATCAGTTGGGTTTATTTTATCCTTTGCTGGCAGCACATGGAACGGGTCAGCAAATAACGGCTTATAATACTATCTTTACAGGTCCGCGGAAAGACAACGAAGTGGATGGGCCTGAAAAAATGATAGTTATTTTACTCGATAACGGACGCACCAATGTGTATGCCGATGACGAAGCTTACGAATCGTTGGCCTGCATTCGTTGCGGAGCTTGTTTGAATGGATGTCCTGTGTATAAAACAATTGGTGGTTACACCTACGATACAACTTACAGTGGCCCCATAGGTTCGGTACTGACGCCTTACCTGCGTGGATTCAAAGGTTTTTCGCATTTGAGTTTTGCATCGACCCTTTGTGGTAAATGCGTTGAAGTTTGTCCTGTAAAAATACCGCTGACCGACATTCTCCTGGCCAACAGAAGAAAGGCGGTAGAACAAAATTTACGTCCGCGAACTGAAAAAATGCTGATGCAGGGTTTTCAGCTTATGGGATCGAAAAGAATTGGATTTGATATGATTCCCGGAGGAATTAAATCTTTCGGCACTAAACCGCTGAATTGGTTGGGATGGGGTCCTTCACGTTCTATGCCTGAGTTTGCTAAAAAATCGTTTTCTCAACAATATAAGAATAAAAATAAATAACTGACTGCAAAATAACAGAACTAAAATGAAACGTATAACTTTTTTACCTTTTCTTTTGTTAGTAATAACATTCATGCTTGCTTCGTGCGAAGAAGATAAATATGCTGACTGGAAAATTCTCAACAAACAATGGATTGAAAACTATTTTGAAAAACATGAAAACGATGCGGGTTTCCATAGGACCGAAAGCGGCTTGTGTTACAAAGTGATTCATCAGGGCGAAATGGGAA
>CAYMHE010000123.1:0-6068 GCA_964390175.1 uncultured Paludibacter sp. | reverse complement strand
CGAGCAGTAAGTCGGCAACTTTTATCCTGAAGTCTCCCTGAATAAGTATCTCACCATCGCGCGACGAGCCTCCCACACCACATTTAATTTTCAGTGTTTTGGCAAGTTCCTTTAATTCAGCATCGCTTCCAAGAAATCCGCTGATAAGTGTAGCTGGTTTGCCGTTGCGTTTGTCAAGTTCTATTCGCAAAGGTTCTTTTTGTTGTTTTTTAGCGTTTTCTGTTTTTGGGGCTACAGAGCTTTCTTCGCCTTCGGGAAGTTCAGCTTTTAACCCACTGAGTTGATCTCTCCAATCCATTTCTGATAATAATTTTAATGATTTCTGTTCTCTCAAATGGTTCTATTGCCCGGAACTGATAATTTTTTGAAAAACTCCCAAATAATAATTCCACTCGTTACGCTGACATTGAGCGAATGTTTAGTACCAAATTGAGGAATTTCAATACAGCCATCGCAAGCATCAACCACAGTTTGTTGCACTCCTTTTACTTCGTTGCCGAGCACCACGGCATATTTTTTTGTGTTGTCGAGCTCCAATTCGGTTAGCATGGTGCTTCCTTCGGCTTGTTCGATGGCAAACACGGTGTAAGCTTTTGTTTTTAACTCATTCAAAGCATCGTGTGTGTCTTCGAAATACTTCCATTCAATTGTATTTTCGGCGCCCAAAGCGGTTTTATGAATCTCGGCATGAGGCGGAGTGCTTGTAATGCCGCAAAGGTAAAGAGCTTCGATCACAAATGCATCTCCTGTGCGAAACACCGAGCCTACATTGTGCAGACTGCGCACATTGTCGAGCACTACAACCAGAGGTGTTTTTGTGCTTTTCTTAAATTCTTCCGGTGTCAGCCGGTTCATTTCTGTTATTTTTAGTTTTCTCATTTTTCAATTATTTGTTCAATACCTCAATAGCCTTTTCAATGATTGTGTCGTATCCATTTTCTTTATCGGCTGCATTTTGGTCCACTTTAATATCCGGATCGATGCCCCATTCAGTGTGTTGCATTTGAGCATCGTACATTGGGCTGGCCGAAAAACGAACCATCCAGCCATTTGGTATTTCGCTCGAAAAAGGCAAACCGCCACCACCACCTGTTTTGTCGCCAATAATAGTAGCTTTAGGGGCCATTTTCATTCGGACAACAAAAGCATTGGTCGCACTATAGGACATGCGATTGGTGAGAACTACCACCGGAAGTTGCCACTGGAAGCTTTTGTGCGCAGGAGTTTTAATTTCCTGAGGTTTCGAAAAATCAGTTGGTCCTTCGCCTGTTTTATGTTGCATGTAGCCTGTAATCGTTTCTTTATCAAAAAAATATGATGCAAATTGTTCCGACAGATCAAGGTAGCCACCTCCATTGTTTCTGACATCAATAATAAGTCCCTTGCAATCCTTGAAATAATTAAAGATATAGCTCATATTTGTATCGCCGAATCGGTTCGAAAAATCGCCATAGTAAATATAACCAATGTTGTTGTTGGAAATTTTTCCATAGCGCAAGCCGCTGACACTGTAGTATTTGTTTCCCAGGTATCGTTCGGAATAAAGAAGATCGGAACTGAAATTGGCGGGATAATCGGTGTACCATTTTTTATAACTGCTTACTGCAAAGCTTGTGTAGAGGTTCACGTGTCCATCTTTCAGTTCGGCAAGCATATCGGCCATCAAATTGTAAAATTCTAGATAGCCTGACTTGTTATCCACTTTGCGTTTATATGCTGTATGTATGGAGTCCCAATTTATGTTTTTATATTCCAGATAGCAATATTTTTTATCGATAATGCTCCATAAGGCTTCAAAATTGCCTTCGTTGGTATTTGCTTGTATATCCGGCTCTTCGATGCACGAAGATAGAAAAACACCCAACAGGAGTGTGAATAAAAAGAGCTTTTTCATAATCTGATCTTTATTTATCTGAACTTATAAAATGATCGGGCGCCGGCTTTCTGCGACCCGCAAAAATGAATAAATCATATTTTAAGCCGAACTGAAGGCTGAAATTGTTTTGCACAAATACCATGTCGTTGGCTTTGTATTTTAATTTAGCCACATCAACTCCAAGTCGAAAAGTAGAATGTTTGAAAGGGAAATCGAAAATCAGTTTTTTGTGACTTGCCAATTTGTTGTCTAATGAACTGAGGTGAAAAGCATTTGACAATGATCCCAATTCAAACATTTCGTAATACGAAGCTCCCATTTGCGGTACAAACATATAGCCTAACACCGGAATTTCAATTTCATAATTCAAGCGCACCGGCCATCGGCGAAAAGGAATATCATATCGAACTTTTCCAGCGATATTTAAATTGGTTTCCAAATCGACATTGACAGGATTATTCACATTGCGGGGCAAATACTTATATCCAATGCCAATGTCGGCGGTGCCACCAGCCAATAATTGAAGTCGTGTTGCAGGACGGAAATGATAAAACGTGCCCCAACTGTAAGAGGCGCCCATGTACATCATTGCAGCTGTTTGTTGCGGATTGGTGGTGTAGGCTGCCGAAGCATTAATTTTCCCTTCCATGGACAAATTTGTGTTCGCGGTCGAAAAGAATTTTTGTCCGGTGTGTTCGTAATTTATGCCAATCCCATTGTATTCCAATGGTGAAAGGTATGGGTCGAGCAATTCTACCAACGAAATTCCGAAACGATCAGATGTGTTTATGAGTCTGTATTTCGACATGTCATTATTTTGCGAAAACAGAGCTATCGAACACAGCAACATTCCTATAGAAGTTGTTAATTTCATCATAAATCCGACATTGAATTAAGTATCTGCAAAAGTAAGAAAAATAAGCACACCAAGACGTTAAATTTGTTTTGTTGTATATTCATTCTGAACAATGTCTCATCTTTTATCAAAGCAAACCCTGAGAAAAGAGGAAGCAAATTTGTGTTTTGTCCCGATATGAAACGAACGAACCATTTTGCTGATGAAATATATCCGAAGGTTAATTTCTTGATCCAACAAGGAAAAATAAATTCTGCTGTTTTCTGGTCTCTTTAAAAACATTATCTTTGTATTAAGTTGATTACAAAATTATTCACTATTTATGAAGAAACTGGTTTTTGCAACTAATAATGCGCATAAGCTTTCCGAAGTAAAAGATATCCTTGCTCCGCTATATGAAATAGTAAGTCTTGCCGAACTCAATTGCTTTGATGATATCCCCGAAACAGCGGATACGCTTGAAGGAAATGCATTGTTGAAGGCACAATTTGTATTTGAAAAATATGGCTTTGATTGTTTTGCCGATGACACAGGCCTCGAAGTGGAGGCGTTGGGAGGTGAGCCTGGCGTTTTTTCGGCACGTTATGCGGGTGAAGCGCACAACTCACACGACAATATGGTTAAATTACTGGATCGACTTGGTGATAATTTCAACCGAAAAGCACATTTCAGAACTGTAATTGCGTTGATTGAAGCTGGAGAAGTCCGTTATTTCGAAGGTCGAATTGATGGCGCAATTGCCTATGAACCAAGAGGAACTGCTGGCTTTGGCTACGATCCTGTTTTTGTTCCCAATGGCTATTCGCAGAGTTTTGCACAACTGGGTGCCGACCAGAAAAACAAGATTAGTCACAGGGCTTTGGCCGTAAACAAACTGATACAATATCTGCAAAAATAATAGGAGGCTGGGTTTTATTTGTCATTTTATTGATTCCTTTTTACTACTCAATAAAATAAAACAGGTGAATTTTAGTTTTCTAGTAAAAACAATTAGCTTAATATAATGAAATTCAAAACACTCATAACAGCAGTATTTGTGTTGTCTGTTTTCACTTTTGCTCAGGCTCAATTGGCCATGGGAAAGTGGAGAACACATCTTGCATTTAATTCAGTGCTACAAATTGCTCAATCGGAAAACAAGATTTTTGCTGTGAGTGGTGGTTCGTTGTTTTCGGTCGATAAGGAGGAAAAAAATATTGAACTCTACAGTAAAATGACCGGATTGAGCGATAATAATGTGGCGGGAATTGAATACGATGCTGTAAATAAGCAGCTTCTTATTATATACAGCAATGGAAATATTGATATGTTGGGCTCAGGAGGTGTAAAAAACATCCCCGATTTTTACAATAAGCAAATGGGTACCAGCAAGTCAGTTAACCAAATAATGTTTTACGAAAACAGAGCATATTTATCGTGCGATTTTGGTATCTTGGTACTGAACATGACCAAAGCTGAAGTGGCTGATACTTACTATATAGGTGCTAATGGGGCGGATGTAAAAGTACTTAACAGCACCATCCACGGTGAGAATATTTATGGTCTTTCGTCCACAACAATTTACAAAGGACTGTTGAAAGAGCCTAATCTTGCAAATTTCGAGTTCTGGTCAGCAGAATTAAACCTTCCGGGAGAAGGCGACTTAAAAAAACTTGCATCTTTTGGCGATAAACTCATCCTGCTGCGTGGTAATCAGCTTTATTCTCAAACAAACAATCAGAACTGGCAAGCGCTTTTTCCCTCAATAAAAGTAAGTGGATTTTTTATCTCGAATAATAAAATAATTATACAAGATACAGGTTCGACAGTTTATTTTGCAGATAATTCATTGTCGGTAGCGGCCATTCAAAATCCAATCGCGGCTGAAGATGCTGAGTTCGATGTCGAAAGAAATCTTTTGTGGATGGCGGGAGATGCAAAAGGTGTAATTGCAGTGTCAGCAACTTCAACTCCAAATCCGGAAATTAACTATTACAGGCCAAACGGGCCGACTACAAATGTACCCTGGCAAATTAAGTTCAGTGGATCGAAAATGTTTGTAGTGCAAGGAGGTAGATGGGCATCCCAGAATATGTTGCCCGGGTATGTAATGATGTACGAAAACAATACATGGACAAATCTCGATCCGGCAGATATAAAACTTAAGACAACCTACGATGCGCTTGATTTTATGAATGTTGCTGTCGATCCGCTCGATAACAAACACTTCTTTGTTACGTCTTATGGCACAGGACTCTATGAGTTCACTGATAATGTTTTTTCGAAGTGGCACAACATTTCAAACAGTACAATAGAAACAGTACTTGTCGATGCTCCAAACAACTATATGCGTTTGGATGGAGCAATTTTTGATAAAGATGGAAATTTGTTTCTTACAAATTCAGGAGTGAGTGGGTCTGTAAAAGTATTGCTAAAAAATGGGAAATGGACGAAACTGGTTTACCCTGAAGCGGTAAAACCTACTTTGGGGAAAATAATGATATCAAACGAGAACCCAAACCACAAATGGATTCCATCTGTTCGCTATTCTACTGGATTATTTGTTTTCGATGATAATGGAACCATTGAGAACAGTTCGGATGACAGAAAGGTTTTCAAACCGGCATTTGTGTATCCCGAAACTGATAATGGGCAGACTGTATTGATGTCGGTTTCACCAGCTGCTATTTATGATGTAGTGCAGGATAAAAACAATGTGGTGTGGGTTGGTACCGATTCAGGACCTTTCCTTTTCTATAATCCATCAAAAATTTTCGATCCAGATTATACTTGCTCTCGCGTTAAAATCCCTCGAAATGATAATACCGGGCAAGCCGATTATTTGCTTCAAAACGAAAAAATCAAGGCTATAGCCATCGATGGAGCTAACCGAAAATGGTTGGGGACAGAAACATCAGGTGTTTATTTAATGTCCGAAAACGGCCAGGAAACAATTAGGCATTTCACCACCGAAAATAGTCCGTTGTTATCAGACGATATTTTATCGATAGCCATTCACCCGGTAACAGGAGAAGTGTTTTTTGGTACCGGACGTGGCATTGTGTCCTATCAAAGTGATGCCTTGGATGCGGAGGCTGAGTTTTCTAACGTTCATGCTTATCCAAATCCTGTGCGTGAAGGTTATTCGGGTACAATTACGATTACAGGGCTTGTGAAGGATACTCAGGTGAAGATAACAGATTTAAATGGTAATCTTATCTGCGAAACTGTCTCGAACGGAGGTATTGCCACCTGGAACGGTAAGGATGTCAACAATCGGAAAGTGAGTACTGGCATTTACCTGGTTATTTGTGTAAACGAAGATGGAACACAGAGTGCAATTACAAAAATAATGGT
>CAYMHE010000122.1:1694-6236 GCA_964390175.1 uncultured Paludibacter sp. | reverse complement strand
GTTCCCCGTTGGCTATAGAAATCGAGACCGATGTTGTAAGTATTATTGGTACCGCCTCCTGACATGTTGATGTTGTGGTTCTGACGAATGCCTGTTTTGAAAGCCTCATTGAACCAGTTTGTGTTTACCTGAGCCGGGTCAATGTATTTAGGGCTTGTAGGATTGTATCCGGCAGGTACATCCATGCCGCTGTTATTGTAAGCCATTGTTACATAATCTCCATATTGGTAAGCGTCCATTACATCGTACACGCCATTTTGCACCTGATCCACACCATAGTAACCGCTGTAGTTGATTTTCATGGCCTCGTTTTTCTTGCCTTGCTTTGTGGTGATAATAATCACGCCGTTGGCTGCACGCGAACCGTAGATGGCGGCAGCCGATGCATCTTTAAGTACCTGAAGGGTTTCGATATCGTTGGGCGAAAAGTCGCGTATGGTGGTTCCCATTGGCACTCCATCGATAACGTAGAGAGGAGCAGTGCTACCGAACGAACCGATACCACGAATACGTACTGTAGGGTCGGCTCCGGGCTGTCCGTCGGATGTAATCTGAACGCCTGCTACTTTACCTTCGAGCATTGTCGATATGTTTGAATTGGATACTTTCTTCATTTCTTCGGTGTTGACAACTGCAACTGAACCTGTAAGGTCAACTTTGCGCTGCGAACCGTAACCTATAACAACTAATTGATCAAGTTCTTTTATTTCCGAAATCAGCGTGATATTGCCGAGTGCTGTTCTTCCTCCAACAGGTATTTCAACACTTCTGAAGCCGATAAAGGAGACTGTAAGCGTAGCGTCAGAAGAGGCAGAAATTGAGAAGTTACCATCAACGTCGGTAATAACACCATTGGATGTGCCTTTTTGTTGAATGGTGGCGCCCGGAAGCGGTTCTTTTCTTTCGTCAACGATTTTACCTTTTATTGTTATGTTGCCTGCCTGAGCCATTGTCATCTGGGCAGTATTGCTGTTGCCTGCTGCGTAGGTTGCCGGTGTAAGCGCCAGCAATCCCAATAGAATGAAATATGAATACTTCATAATTTAAATATTTTTTTTGTGATTATTTAATAATTACGAGATAAGATCCTTCTGTTACGAGTGCACAATTCAAATCAGAACTGTCTACCGTTACACCCGCATATTTTTGGAAATGCGTTTCGCCATTGATGTAAGTCACATTGTAAAGTATATCAGCAGTATTGTTACCATTGTTTGTAACTGTGATGACTACCTTAGAACCACTTATGCTCGATGAGAAATTATCCCAGTTCCAGTCGGATGTAAGGGTGGCTGTACCATAGCCGTTGCCCCAACCGAAGCTGTCCATACGAACTACTGCGTTTTCTGTCTTATCGGCTTTGCGTAGAATTGTACAGGGACTGTGATAGTTGGCTGCATTGTCGGAGTAGCAGTACAAAGTAATTGTTTTGCTCGTGCCTGATGCAACATTGTAGTCGTCGGAGAATGCCGACCACCATGCAGTTGTCATGTCGGTTAAACCTACCTGGGCTATACCTTTAACAAGCGTCAACGGGCAGGTGGTAGTCACTGTTTTTGTTGCTCCTACATAAGAGATTAAGACAGATTGAGTGCCTGAAACGGCGGGAATTTTGCCAAACTGAAGTGTTGCATTTGGTATCACTCCTTTTGTGCCATCGGAATATGTTCCTGTAACGACAAGACCTGTCTTATTGAATATGATAGGATCGCTGCTGTAGTAATAATAGGTAGTGATGAAAGGTAGAGTTGTAATTTCCAAACTTACAACAGGATTTGTAACTTCCAGTTTGTAGTAGGTCGACACAGCTTTGCAGTAGGCGCCTTGCTTGGTTTTGTTGTAAGCTACGATCACTGTTTTTACGCCGAGTGTAGTCATGTCGGGTATTACTGTGAATGATATATCTGTAGAGTCGACCTGTGCAGAAGATCCATCAGCGAAAGTAACAGTAGCTGTTGCATCGCCCCAGAAGTTTTCATTGCCTAATTCAACAAAAGCAGGAGCTCCTGTAACGGCGATTGAAACCGGATTTACATCTTCAACAACAGTTACTTTTGAAGGAATAAGGTACGCTTTTTTCATTTCGAAATGGCTACCGTCGGCAACTATGAAAGCTACTATGTCGGCCACAGCAGAAACCGGTTGCTGGTAGGTCTCTACAAGGGTAGTACCATTTTTGCCTACAGCCGTGGCTGTTACATATACATTACCAGTAGCGGAATGGTCCACTTCAATAGTAACTTTAGCTCCCTGCATGGTTGTGCGGAAATCGTTCCATATATCGCCATCTCCGTCGGTGTCGGGATAGTTTTGGGAAATCATGTTGCCGTCGTACGCGTAGCCTTCAGCTGCCATTGTGCCACCCCAGCCGTAGGCATCCGAACGGAGCACAAAGTATTCTTTGTAGCCGGCAGCAGCACGATCTGCAACCTCATTGGCTATGGCAAGGTTCCAGTTGTTCCAGTTGCCTGCGCCTGAAGAATGATTGATAAACTCCAGGTGTAAAAGTTTGTTGGTAGGGACAGAGAAATAGTCGGAAAAGGCAGTCCACCAGGCAGCGCTGTTGTCTTCAGCTCCTACTATTGATGTTGTGATGTTGATGTAAGTGGTGTCGCCCGTACTTGGTTTGGCAGCTTCAATAGAGTCGATCCTGCTCTGTAGGTCGGAGGGTGCATCGATTGAATAAAGATCCAATCCCTCGCAGCCGACTAAGCCAAATACTGCCAAAATTGATACGTACAAAGCGCGCTTCATTAATTTGGGTGTTTTCATAAAATTAAATTTAATTTAGTTAATTATCAGTAACAATTATCAACTTTAAAATTGCCACAGCATTTACTTATTGCCGTGGACTCAAAGATTAACACTGCAAAGATAAATACAAATAATACGTAGAGGGTGGACAAAAGTATATTGATGGAGGATAAATATAGATGAAGGTGGCTAAATACAGTCTTTAATGGGCCGAAAAAAAATGCAGCACAAAAACACCAACAGGCTTTGGTTTGAATATCAGGCTCAAAATCACTTTCCTGCAATTGTTGAACATTTATTGCTGAATGAATTTAATTTTAATTCAAAATAGAAGGGACCGAAGAAAATAATTCATCATTTTTGTCCACTGCCGAAATGTTGAACGAATCAAACATCGAAACAGGGGCTTCCTGAGCAGCAAAATTCAGGCAATATTTTTTTGTAAAAAGTTGTCGTTTCGTCTCTGATTTTTCATTTCTTAGTCCAAAGCAAGGGTGACATTTGTTGATTCATCGATAAAACCTGTACCCAACCAAACATAAGTTGATGCAGAGTAAGATGAGTGCTATTTATCTTTTACAGCTATTCCGGAATTTATTTGTCAAGATCTTATAGTTTGAATAGTTTTACATATTTTCAGTATAAATACATAAATTTCTACGTTGTTAAACAAAAATCAAAAAAAACAATTACTTTTGTAAAATCATGCTTCTATGAAGTTTTTTCTGTAAACCCACTTAAAAGTTCTGTCATGAGGAAATTAAGCCCTATTATTCTTGCATTTTTATTTGTCTTCACAGCTATCAATGCCCGCCAGCGCAACAAACAGGAAGCGCAGGAAATAGCAAATCGTTTCTTTTCGAAATCAATCCAGCATTCCGGTTCTCAAAAGGCTTTTATCAATGAAAAGTCAATTCGCTTGCTTTATAGTAAATCTTTTGACAATCAATCTACTGATGCGTTGATTTATGTGTTTTCAAAGGATGGAGACAATGGCTTTGTGATTGTTTCGGGCGACGATCGCGCACGAGAAATACTTGGTTACTCCGACACGAACAATTTCGACCCTGAAAATATCCCCGACAATATGAAAGATTGGCTGAGCTTTTACGAGGCTGAACTTCAATTATTGAAAAGTGAAGCCACAAACAGTGCAACGAGAACGTTTTCAAAAAAAATCAACAACATACAATCGCAGCAAACCGATTTTGCAACATCAATCGCTCCAATGCTTGGCGGTATTAAGTGGAATCAGGGCGAACCTTATAATGAGCTTTGTCCCGTCATCACAAGTTCCGGAAAACGAACAGTGACAGGCTGTGTAGCCACTGCCATGGCGCAGGTAATGAAATACTATAATTATCCAACAACAGGAAAAGGATCAAATAGTTACACATCCTTCACTCATAACTTTCCGTTGTCTTCCGATTTTTCGACGGTAACTTTCGACTGGGCCAACATGACAAATACCTACAACAGCGCAAGCACAGCTGTTCAGAAAAATGCAGTGGCCACGCTTATGTACAATTGCGGCGTAGCCGTAAACATGAATTACGATGTGTCTAGTGGTGCGTCATCAAAAGCCATGGCCGAGGCTATGCGTACAAACTTTAAATACGATCAGAATCTCGAATTTTATTCCCGAAACTACTACAGTCGAGAGGAATGGGTTAGCTTGATAAAGACAGAGTTAAATGCAGGTCGACCATTGTTGTATGCAGGTTCGTCGCAGACTGCCGGACATCAGTTTGTGTGCGATGGTTATGATGCGAATGGGCTTTTTCACTT
>CAYMHE010000122.1:0-1594 GCA_964390175.1 uncultured Paludibacter sp. | reverse complement strand
CTCGAATCGATGACTGTAACAGGCAATCTTTATGAAACAAAAACGGGGCGTATTACGCTGAAAATAAAGAATAATGGAAAAGAATATAACTCTCTGATAGGTGTTGCTCTTCAGTCGGTTATTGACGGTTCGGTATCTCAGTTTGTCCGAACCGAAAATGTAAATCTGGCCAATGCTGAAACCCGCGAACTGAACTTCAACGGTGTCATTAACCTTGCGCCCGGTGAGTATAAACTTACTGCCATGTACGATCCCGACAACAATCCCAATGGGGTAGAGTCGTTGTATGCGTTTGGAGATGTGCAAACTGTTCAGGTAAAAGCTGCTCCCACCGGAACAGTAGCCTTGTCGCTCACCAGCAAGATAAGCTTTGCCAACAACAACCGGGTGAACAAAAGTTACGATGTGATGACTGCTACTATTAAAAATGCAGGGGCTTATTTCGACAATAAAATGATAGCTTTTGTGTTTGCAACCACCGGAGGTAGCCCACTCACATATATCGGAAATCAGGATGTGGTAATTGATAATAACGAAACCCAAACAATTCGCTTTGGCGGCGCTATCAACCTGGAACCCGGTGAATACAAGTTGGCTTTGTATTACAGAAATCCGGTTACAGATAGTTGGGCGAGAGTAGGTCCTAACGAAAACTCCCAGTTGAACTTCACCCTTGTAAACGATTACACAGGGGTAGAAAAAATAGAAGCTAAAACTGACATCAGTATTTATCCTGTGCCGGTGAAAGACCTCCTGCATGTGCGGTCAGGACAACGAATGACAGCTGCCGGCATATACAATATTACCGGGCAACTTTTACTGAGCCACAGTTTCGACAACGAGCAGGAGACACAAATCAATGTTTCTGACCTGAAAGCAGGGAGTTATATTATCAGAATTCATACTGCAAGCGGAGTTGATGCACTTCGGTTCGTAAAACAATAATTAATTTCAATAATAATACTGAAAATGAAAAAAGTTCTCGGCTCCTTATTTATAACAGCTCTTATGTTTTCCTGTAAGCCGGCTAAAAATGTAACAGAAAAAAACAACGATATGCCAGCTGCGGCAGTGGAACAAACAATAATTTATAAAACGATCCGCGATTTCAGTAAATTTGTTCCGGTAACAATGAACACTGACCGTACACAAATAGTCTCTTATCCTGCTCCAACCGACCTGTTATACAACGGAAAACCTGCACTTCCGCTACAGCTTGTCAATGGTTATTTGCTCGACAACAGAGGGATAGGGCCAAATGTGGCGTTCACAAGCTATACTTACGAAGAATATGCAGCGTTAAGCGAAGTGCCCTCGCTAAAGGTACTGCTTTCGAAGATTATTGAAAAATACCCACTCGCCGAAATGTATTTTTGTGGTCGCAGGGATAGCTATAAAAACATCGACGACCTGAACAAACTCATTGAGAATGGATTTCCAGGCTGCCAAAAAGCAGATATCCCGGCAATGCAAATCACACTTTGAGCGTTTGTTCGTTGGACTGTCCTTCCGGATAGATAGATGAACTAAGGTTCGGTAGGCTCTCCAACAGTAGAAACCTGCAAAGCTTTGTGGATTTGGTAAAGATATCCGG
>CAYMHE010000121.1:0-6441 GCA_964390175.1 uncultured Paludibacter sp. | reverse complement strand
TATGTACTCGTTATCAGCTCAGTAGGTTATAACGAATCAAAAAAAGACATTACAGTAGAAAAGAAAGACCTTATTCTGAGACCCATACAGCTCGAAGAGAATGTAAAATTACTCAAAGAAGTGGAAGTGAAAGGCACAGCAGCACAATTGGTTGTAAAAGGTGATACCCTTGAATACAATGCTACAGCCTTTAAAACACAGGAAAATGCAGTGGTGGAAGATCTGCTCAAAAAGCTGCCCGGTGTTGAAATTTCGACGGATGGAAAAATTATGGTAAACGGCGAAGAAGTAAAAAAAATCCGCCTTGATGGTAAAAAGTTTTTTGATGGTGATATAGAACAAGCCACCAAAAACTTATCGGCCGATATGATAGAAAAAATTCAGGTTTTGGAACAAAAATCGGACATGGCACAACTTACAGGATTCGAAGATGGTGATACCGAACGTATCATTAACCTTACTACCAAACCCAATCGAAAAAAGGGAGTGAATGGAAATGTGAATGGTGGAGCCGGAGCTGACATCAACAAAGACTTCAGGTATGATAGTGGCCTATCACTTAATATATTGAATGGCGAATCGCAAACATCGATCAATGCAGGAGCCAATAACCTGAACAACACAAGAAGCAGCCGTGGACGCGGTTCGTGGGGAGGTGGTTCTAATGCCGGAATTACAACATCGCAGAATTTTGGCTTAAACAACAATTCGATGTTGAGCAAAAAAACAACAATAGGTGGTGATATTACTTTTAATCACTCCAACAATTTCAGCAATACCGAGAGTAATCGTACCAGCTATTTGTCATCGTCGACATACAACGATTTATCTAACAGCATTTCAGAAAACGATAAATACGATGCCAATATGCGATTGGAGCTTGAATGGAAAATTGATAGCCTGCAAACATTCATTTTGCAACCCAATATAAATTACAGCACCAGCGATTCCTATACAGAAAGAAAATACTCTTATCTTACTGATAACGATTCTACAAGTTGGGGAAATTCGATTAACAATGGAACAAACAATTCGCTTTCGGGCGGTTTGAACCTGATTTACAACAAGAAATCGGCAGTGAAAAAAGGACGTTCTTTCACTATCAATCTGAACACCGATTTTTCGAGAACCAATGGCGAAAGCTATAATCTCTCTAATAAATACACAAATGACACTACAATCAATATCGATCAACAAACAAAAAATATATCCGACAGATTTAGTGCCGGTATGCGGATGTCGTTTGTAGAACCTCTTTGGAACAATAAAAACATGATAGAGGCAGCTGTATCGGTGAATACTACCACCACCACTTCTGAAAAGAATCAGTACAGCTACGATGCCACGAAGCGCGATTATTCAATTTTTGACGAAGAGTACAGCAATAACTTTGAAAATGAGTTTTTCAGAGAATCGATTGAATTAAATTACCGTTTTACCGAAAAAACATATAATGTAATGCTTGGATTGAGCGGACAGCCTTCGCAAACGAAAAACATTCGTACTTATGGCAACGGCTTGGTAACTGATACTACTTATGGTGTGTTTAATTTTGCTCCTACCGGTAGATTCCAGTACAATTTTGGTCGTAAAAAGTTTGCTCGTATCGATTACCGCGGACGTACACAACAACCTTCGATCAACCAAATGCAACCCGTAAAAAACAACAATGACCTGATGGCCGAAACAGTTGGAAATCCTCTGTTGAATCCTGCTTTTTCACACACTTTCAGATTAATGTACAGTACATTCAACGATAAAACATTTTCATCGTTCAATACTTTTCTGAATGCCGAAGCAACAAAAGACGCATTGGTTTCGAACAAAATTTACGACAACACACTGAAACAATACAGCCAAACCGTCAACTCGGATGTAATGCCAGTGAACCTAATGGGAAATGTAATGTTCAGTACACCACTTATTCAGAAGCGTTTACATTTCAGCACCAACACATCTGCGCGTTACCGGACTCAATACAGCTATATTTCGCGCAATGTAAATATCGATGACATTAACATTGATCATCTGTTGTTGGGCGACGAGAGTAAAACACGTAACTACAGCGCTTCAGAAGAGCTATCGCTTACTTTTACACACGATTTCATTGAATTGGGAGTTCGTGGCAATATCGGTTATTCCAACTCGCTGAACAACCTGAGGAACGAAACTACAGAAACTTTCGATTGGTCGGGACGTGGTAATATAGTAATTCGTTTCCCTTACAGCTTCACACTTAGTTCGGACATAGCTTACACTGATCGTGCAGGTTATACAAATATGGATTTAAGCGAAATTATGTGGAATGCCGCCATCGATAAAACCTTATTTAAAAACAAAGGTACCTTATCAATCAAAGCAACCGACATATTACGTCAGCGATTGAACATAAGACAAACCATTGGCGACAACTATATACAGAACAATAGCTACAATACTTTACCCACCTATTTCCTTGTAAGCTTTACTTACAGGATAATGAAATTCGGAGGAGGAGGCAACAACAACCAACGTGATTTTAATAATTTCGGTCCCGGCATGAGACCTCCGGGAAGAGCTGGTTTCGGAGGAAGACCCGGTGGCGAGTTTTAAGCAAACACAAAGAGAGAGAAAAACATTTTACAGTTTTTCTCTCTCTTTTTTTGTAAGTAAGAATGATCTGTTTTCTAAAAGTAAAATTCAGGTAGTCAATGTGCCAATAAGCCAATAAGTTTACAGACTTTAGACAAAAGAACAAAGACGAAGGGGACGAAAGTCAAAGGTCTAAAGTCGTTGATCTCAAAACTCTTCATTATTAATTATTCATTATCAATTGTGCCAATTGTTGAACTGTTGAATCGTCGAACTTGCCTGTGCCTCTCAGAACCCGGAACTCAGAACTATTTTATCAATTCTATTTCATTAAATACTTCTGCTGCTTTTTCTATCGATTTCACATTGGCAAACACTACCGAGCGTCGTGCATTTTTTTCACGAAGCTGACACTGGCGCGGATGAGTAGTCATGTATTTAAGTATCTTACCAAAACTCTCCGATTGATAATAACCTGACTGAGCGTTAGACACAAGATAGGCAATCATTTTTTCATCTTTCATTACCAATTTTTCGACACCAAAACGCATGGCCTTCCAACGCAAACGAACTACCTGAAGTAAACTTCGTCCTTTTTCAGGAATCTTACCAAACCTGTCCTCCAACCGTTTTTCAAACTCAGCCAAATCTGCTTCATTCGTTATATTATCAAGCTCACGGTACAAAGCAATACGTTCGGAAACATTTTCGATATACTCCTGCGAAAAGAGCAATTCCATATCCGAATCAATCTGACAATCGGTAACATAAGCGGTTGAATTCTTTTCTGCTGCAATTTCCTCTGCGTATAAATCTGAAAATTCTTCGTCTTTTAGTTCGTGAACGGCTTCGTTCAGAATTTTCTGATAAGTTTCGTAACCAAGATCGGCAATAAAACCACTTTGCTCCGCTCCCAGCATATTTCCTGCACCCCGGATGTCGAGGTCCTGCATAGCTATATTAAAACCACTTCCCAGTTCCGAAAAAGTTTCGAGCGCCTGTAAACGCCTGCGGGCTTCGGGCGTGAGCAAACTTAATTCGGGCGCCATCAAATAACAGAAGGCTTTACGGTTACTGCGCCCCACCCGACCACGCAACTGATGTAAATCGCTCAGGCCAAACATGTGCGCACTGTTAATGATAATTGTATTCACGTTTGGAATATCGATACCCGACTCAATAATTGTAGTTGCTACCAGTACATCATATTCATAATCAATAAAATCGACAATAATTTCCTCTAATTTATCAGGCGGCATTTGTCCGTGACCCACAGCCACACGACAGCCCGGAAGGAGCCTTTTGATCAGGGCTTCTATGGCATAAATACTCTGGATACGGTTATTTACAAAGAATACCTGACCATTCCGGTTCATTTCCAATTGAATAGCTTCACGAATCACATCTTCGTCGAACAAGTGAATCTCGGTCTGTACAGGATAACGGTTAGGTGGCGCTGTGTTGATAATTGACAAATCGCGCGCTCCCATCAACGAGAATTGCAAAGTACGCGGGATGGGCGTTGCCGTCATAGTGAGCGTATCTACATTCACTTTCATCTCTTTCAGCTTTTCTTTCACCGAAACCCCGAATTTTTGTTCTTCGTCGATAATCAGCAAGCCAAGGTCTTTGAATTTAACGCTTTTACCTACAAGTTTGTGCGTACCGATAAGAATATCAACATCTCCTTTTTCGAGTCGCTGAAGCACTTCTTTTGTTTGATTGGACGAACGTGCGCGGCTCAGATATTCCACCGTTACCGGAAATTCCTTGAAACGGTCTTTAAATGAATTATAGTGTTGTAAGGCCAACACGGTGGTGGGAACAAGCACAGCCACTTGTTTACCGTCAGTCGCAGCCTTAAAAGCTGCCCGCATGGCTACTTCAGTTTTACCAAAACCCACATCTCCACAAACCAAACGATCCATCGGCAAGGCTGACTCCATATCCTTTTTAACATCAGCTGTAGCTTTCACCTGATCGGGCGTGTCTTCGTAAATAAACGATGCTTCGAGTTCCTGCTGCAAATAGCTGTCCGGCGAATACTGAAAACCCTGCTCGGCCTTGCGTTTGGCATAGAGTTTTATCAATTCACGCGCAATGTCCTTTACTTTCGATTTTGTACGTTCTTTCAGCCGTTCCCATGCTCCCGAACCCAATTTATTGATGCGTGGTGATTCACCTTCTTTGCCTTTGTATTTCGAGATACGGTGCAATGCATGTATGCTTACGAAAATAATATCATCATCTTTATAAATGAGTTTTACCATTTCCTGCATTTTCCCATTCACATTTGTACGTACAAGTCCGCCGAAACTACCTACACCATGATCCACATGCACCATATAATCGCCTAACTGAAACTGGTTAAGCTCTTTCAGCGTCATCAACACTTTTCCCTGACGGGTTTTGTCGGTGCGCAACTGATATTTATGGAAACGATCGAAAATCTGGTGATCAGTATAGAGGAATACAGACAAATCGTGATCGATAAAACCTTCGTGCAAAGTATTTTTTATAGGCTGAAAAACTATATTATCGCCACGATCGGCAAAAATGGCAGCGATACGATCGGTTTGTTTCACACTGTCGCTCAACACATACAGACGATAACCATCGGCAATTCCTTTTTTCAGATTGTCGGCCACCAAATCGAAGTTCTTATGAAAAATCGGTTGAGGCGAAGTATTGAAAGCCAAAGTGCTGGTAGCCTGAGAAAAGGATTTATCACCTAATTCAATTTTTCGGAAATCGATAAGCTGCTGTACAAATTCATCGCCGGTAATGCGCGTACGATGTAAATCGGGTACAGTTTTATCGCTTTCGTTGGCTTTCACCAATGCTTCGTCGTACAATGTATTTATACGTTCACGGACGAAAGACAAATTTGCAAAAGTGAAAATGCTATCTTTAGGAATAAATTCGGGGAAAGAAACATGAGCCGTATCCTTGTACAGCAGCAGATCGGGAATAATTTCCACTTCATTGCGTTTTTCCTTCGACAATTGTGTTTCTATATCGAAAACACGAATCGACTCCACTTCATCACCGAAAAAGTCGCAACGGAAAGGCATTTCGAAAGCAAACGAAAAAATATCGACAATGCTTCCGCGTACAGAGAACTGTCCCGGTTCGTACACAAAATCAACACGCACGAAACCATATTCAAGCAGCATTTCGGTCAGAAAATCGATGCTCAACGTCTCTCCCACTTTCAGTTTGAGCATGCGGGTTCGCATGCCATGCACCGAAACAACCTTTTGCATCAAAGCTTCAGGATAAGTTACCACCACGCATGGAGCGGCATTATTGGCCAGCCGATTCAACACTTCGGTTCTCAATATTTCGTTGGAAGTGTCGAGCTGACTCAGTTTTATTGCTTTTTTGAAAGACGAAGGAAAATAAAATACTTCGTCGGGCGTGAGTACCTGTTTAAGGTCGTTGTAAAAATAACCGGCATCGTCGGCATCGTTCATCACCACTATTTGGCATTGAGGCAACTGATTGAACAGGGAAGCAGTCACTAATGCACACGAAGATCCGCTCAAACCCGATATTTTCAGATTTGATGCGGATGAATTTGCCCACTGCACAAGTGCTTTCACCTGTGGATGTAAAGCATAAAGTTGCTTAAGATCGGAAAGATTCAAAATTTTCTCATTTTTTACGAGCCGCAAAGATACTGAAAGTTCGGCTTAATATGTTAGCCTAAAGTATTAAAATCAGAAAAATATGCCGATCCCGATAAACTCGGGACAAGTTGTGATAATTGTTGATAAGTCTCCGGTCCACAGTCTCCGGTCTACAGACTTTGTTGAACTGTTGAATCGTTGAATAACTGAGTAATTGTTGAATTGTTGAACTGTTGAA
>CAYMHE010000120.1:0-6507 GCA_964390175.1 uncultured Paludibacter sp. | reverse complement strand
GCCTGATAGCTTTCGAAGTTCGAAACCGAACTTACTTCGAGCCAGCGTTCCTGAGCAGCAGAGTACACTTCAAAGTCGAAGGTCAGAGCCGATGTGAAACTCATATCGCCACCGCACAAACGGAGAATTCGCCAGGGAAGTTCAAGTTTTTCAACAAGTGTTTGAACGTAGTTGACCATTTCGGT
Organism: uncultured Paludibacter sp.; assembly: GCA_964390175.1. Taxonomy (GTDB): domain Bacteria; phylum Bacteroidota; class Bacteroidia; order Bacteroidales; family Paludibacteraceae; genus Paludibacter. Next base: position 6,322 of record CAYMHE010000120.1, on the reverse strand, counting down.
AAGCGTTTCGTACGATTTTTCGGGATGTTGAATTTGCACGATTTCCACTTTGTCGAACTGATGCAGGCGGTTCAACCCACGAACATCTTTTCCGTACGACCCTGCTTCGCGACGGAAACAAGCTGAATAAGCCGTGTTTTTGATGGGCAATTCTTTTTCTTCCAAAATAACATCGCGGTAGATGTTGGTGACAGGTACTTCGGCTGTAGGGATCAGATATAAATCGTCCACAGTACAGTGGTACATTTGTCCTTCTTTGTCGGGTAACTGTCCTGTTCCGTATCCGGAAGCTGCATTTACAACATAAGGTGGTTGTACTTCGAGATAACCGGCTTCGCGGGCATTATCCAGGAAGAAATTGATCAAAGCACGTTGCAAACGAGCGCCTTTTCCTTTGTAAACAGGGAAGCCTGCACCCGAAATTTTTACGCCTAATTCAAAATCAATTAAATCGTATTTTTTGGCCAGATCCCAATGTGGAACAGCGCCTTCGGGAAGATTTGGCATCGCTCCGCCTGTTCGTTCAATCAGATTGTCCTCGGCATGTTTTCCGGCAGGAACACTTTCGTGCGGCAGGTTGGGGATTTGTACCAATAAGTTGTTGAGTGACTGCTCAATTTCCGATAATTTATCGTCAAGAATTTTGATACTGTCTTTCAGTTCAGTAGTTTTTTCTTTGGCTGCGGCGGCTTCGGCTTGTTTGCCCTGTTTGAAAAGCATACCGATTTCTTTCGACAGATTATTCATCTCGGCCGACTGATTGTCGAGCTGCGTTTGAGTGGCTTTGCGCAAGCCATCAAGTTCAACAACCTGAGCAATGATAGCTGCTCCATCGAAATTTTTCTTTGCCAACCGGGTGATTACGTCCTGGGTATTCTCGGTGATATATTTGAGTGTCAACATAATGTTTATTTACTATTTGTTCATTTACAATCTACTATTTCTAATAAACCTACAAATGTCTTTGTTCTTTTATCTTTGTTCTAATAAAAAAATCTCCCGCAATTTTACACTACGGTAAAACGACAGGAGATTTTTGTGCGTTTAAATCTTACTAAACTTAGTTAGCTTCGATCGGTTTGATAGAAACGTAAGATCTGTTATCTTTTTTCTTTCTGAATTCTACTATTCCGCTAACCAATGCGAATAAAGTATGGTCTTTACCAATACCTATGTTTTCACCTACATGGTGAACTGTGCCGCGTTGACGAACGATGATGTTACCTGCTTTTGCAAATTGACCACCATAAATCTTAACACCAAGTCGCTTACTTTCCGATTCACGACCGTTCTTTGAGCTACCAACTCCTTTCTTATGTGCCATTTTCTTCTAATTTTTTTCGGTTAATTAAGCTACGATTTCTTTGATTGCTAACTCAGTGAAGTTTTGACGGTGACCGTTACGTTTGCGGTAACCTTTACGGCGTTTTTTGTGGAAAATAATTACTTTTTCGCCACGTACGTGCGAGATAACTTCACAAACTACTTTTGCACCTGCAACAGTGGGAGCACCTACGGTAACTGCGCCATCATTGTCGATCAATAATACTTTGTCAAATTCAACCTGAGCGCCTCTTTCAGCCTCATTCATACGATGAACATACAGTTTTCTTCCGGCTTCCACCTTGAACTGCTGTCCTAAAATTTCTACAATTGCGTACATTTATTAATACAATTATTGATTACATCGGGAAGGTGAGATGCTTCACAGCAGCGCTTCTTGTAGACCTTATCCGAAATGAGGGTGCAAATTTACGGTTTTTATTTTAATATGCAAAGAGTTGTGATTGTTTTTTCGTTTAAAAAACTGATATATGAGTTGAAATGAATCACAATACAAGTTCCGTAAACAATTTTTCAAGTGTTTCATCCAGATGATGTGTGAATCCGGAGTGAGGACGCGAAGTCTGAATACACGAGCTACGCACGGCTGTGAGCCACCGGAAACGTTCGGGAATATCGAATTGAGCAATCAGTCCTGCTGTTTTGTCGCCATTGCATATTTTTTCGAACGATATCAATGTTTCCTTCAGTAAATCAATGTCTAATTCTGACGAAAATAAAGATAAACGTCGCTCGTCCAGTTTGTACATCATGCGAATGTATTTTGGTTTTTTTGAGAACAAAATTACACCGACATTTATAAATTCCTCGCGCTCCACCTGCGGCAAAACACGAATGACAGCATAATCATAAAAGTGTTTTCCTTGCATTTTGAGCTTCGTTTAAAAATATTTCTGAATTTTTTAGTCGTGAACTAAGAAAGTTGTAATACACTTCGCGAACTGATTCGGAGGTTTCGCCTGCTTCCAAGGTGCTTGCCCATTCGTCGGGAATAAGATTGACAATTTCACGAATCACCTCATCGGTAAGCAAGGCCTTGCATTCGATGTCGGCAGCTTCCAGTTGGTCGGCAAAAGGGAGAAGGACATGATCTTTTATAAGCGCAAAAGGAGACAAAGCATGTTTTTCGGGATGCGTCCACGAATGATGAAAGTACAAGGTTGCGCCATGATCTATCAGCCATAAGTCTTTGTGCCACATCAGCATATTTGTGTTGCGTTCGGTTCGGTCCACATTGGTAAGAAATGCGTCCATCCATACAATGATCGAAGCTGTTCGTCCATCCACTTTCGTGGTCACGGGATCGTAAGTAAGTGCACCCGACAGAAAGTGCAAGCCGAGATTAAGTCCCTGACTCCCTTTAAGCAAGTCCTGAATTTCCTCATCTCCTTCACTTCGTCCGAAAGCTTCGTCGAGCTGAACAAAAACAAGTTCCGGAATCCGGAGTTTCAGCACTTTGGCCACAACACCTCCGATCAATTCCGAAATCAGCGCTTTAGCTCCATGACCAGAGCCACGGAATTTGACAACATATTTAAAATCGTCATCTGCTTCGGCCAATGCGGGCAACGAACCTCCTTCGCGCAAAGGAGTGATGTAGCGGGTGACATTTACGGTACGTAGTATCATTTCTAACGGTTTTTTCTTCAATAGTTACTTTCTTATTTCTTGAACAACACTCTAAACGCTTCTTCCACTTTTTTTACCATCACTATTTCCATGTTTATTTTACCGATATTCAGCGCTTTTACATTGAAATCGGGGATAATCATTTTAGTAAAACCAAGTTTTTCGGCTTCGAGAATGCGTTGTTCGATGCGGTTGATAGGGCGTATTTCGCCCGAAAGTCCTATTTCGCCGGCTACGCACACCTGTTTTTCGATGGCAATGTCAACGTTGGACGAAAGTATAGCCGAGATCACTGCCAGGTCGATGGCCGGGTCGTTTACCTTAATGCCTCCGGCAATGTTGAGGAAAACATCTTTTTGGGCAATTTTAAAACCGGCTCGTTTTTCGAGCACAGCTAAAAGCATGTTTAAACGGCGCAAATCGAAACCGGTGCTGGAGCGTTGTGGCATTCCGTAAGCTGCCGAGCTTACCAATGCCTGTACTTCGATAAGGAAGGGACGCACGCCTTCGATGGCGGAGGCAATGGCCACTCCGCTCAGGCCGGAATGGTTTTGAGAGAGCAATAATTCGGATGGATTGCTTACTTCGCGCAGGCCGCTTTGCTGCATTTCGAAAACGCCTAATTCGGCAGTGCTTCCGAAACGGTTTTTGATAGAGCGCAGGATGCGATACATATAATGCTGATCGCCCTCGAATTGCAATACAGTGTCGACGATGTGTTCCAGCACTTTCGGACCGGCAATACTTCCTTCTTTGTTGATGTGCCCAATGAGCAGGACGGGAACACCAGAAGTTTTACAAAATTTGAGCAGATGTGAAGCACATTCGCGTACCTGCGATACCGAACCCGGCGAGGACTCAATCATTTCGGTGGAAAGTGTTTGGATTGAATCTACAATTACTACATCGGGCTGAATGTTTTGAATGTGGACAAAAGCCTGTTCGAGCGAAGTTTCGCTTACGATATAGCAATCCGGGTTGTCGTATTTCAGACGTTCGGCGCGAAGCTTCAATTGTTTCACGCTTTCTTCGCCCGAAATATAAAGAGTGCGCTTGCCTTTCATGTTCAGTACTACCTGTAGTACCAAAGTCGATTTCCCGATTCCGGGTTCGCCGCCAATCAATACCAACGAGCCGGGCACCAATCCACCTCCCAATACGCGATTCAATTCGTTGCACGATGTGTCGATGCGGGTTTCTTCCGAAGTTTCTACTTCGTGCAACCGAACCGGTTTTTGCTTGGTGATTTCAAGTCCGCCCATTATTATTTTGGGGCTGGTGTCTTTGCTGATAATTTCTTCAACATAGGTATTCCATTCGCCACAGGATGGGCATTTGCCTATCCACTTGGGTGAATCGGTACCGCAATTCTGACATATGTAGACTGATTTTGTTTTGGCCATGATGGGTTTAATTTGCCATACAAAAATAGATAAATTTTCGGACTATACAGTTTTTGGTTTTACACAAAATCCGTTGAAAACTTATTTTGTTGTAAAAAAAAACTTCCGATTCCTTTTTATGTGTTTTCATATTCAGGAAGGGAAGTTGTGCGAGATTTTTATATTGATTTTCGGGATGTAAGAGGACTGTGTTTATGCAGTCAGCGAAATTGTGAAAAGTAAAATGAACGATAGAAACAAGGCGGTGTAAAATAATTTAAGAGAGATATCTTTTCTCTTTTCTTTCATGTTTATAAAAATTAAAAATTCACCCTTATAACATGAAGAAAAGAAATAAGTTCAGTAGTTGATTGTGACATTTGTGTGTTATGATGTTCGGATTGTTGTCAATCATTTTCAAATTATCGAATCATCGAATCATCAAATCATCGAATCATCAAATTTTCAACTGCCACCATCATCATATCCTGTTTTCGTGCCATTTCCCTTTTTGTAAAAACCAGTAGCCCAAACCGCCAATAAATGACCAGTAAATAAATTCTGAAAACCAAACGACAGCAACGGATTGAGGATATAGAATGGCGGTGAAATATACATACGAAATATAGAAAATCAAAGTTACCATTTCTATGTAAAATGCCGTTTTTGCGCTTCCGGTGCCCGATACTGCATTGACAACTACGTTCGCGACAGCATAAAATATGACGGCTATTGATACTACTCTTATTACAGGAACTGAGGCCAGTATCAGCGAGTCATCGTCGGTGTAAATATGAGCAAAAAGTTCAGGGAAAATAAAAGTGAAAATGATCAAGGGAGCTACAAATAAGATGGCAATCCGTATGATCTTGTTCACGGTACTCATCACTTCTTCTTTGAGCCCGGAGCCTATCATGTTGCTTACCAGTGTCCCTGCTGTAGTCGAAAGGGCTGATGCCGGAATCATCAATAAGATGTACATGCTTCTACCGATATTGGTTACTGCCAATGGGCGTTCGCCCATACGTTCGATAAAAATAAAGAATAAAAACCAGGTGGAAATAGAAATCAAAAACTGAAACATAATGAAAATGGACAGGTTCAGTATTTGTCCTACCGTTTTGAAGTCGACGCGCAGGCTGCTGAACAACCCGTATTTTTTCATATCGGTATAAATGAAGGTGTGGAGAATAAGGTAACCAAGTGTAGCTGCTTCGGCGATCACCGATGCTATGGCTGCTCCTGCAATTCCCAATTCAGGGAAACCAAATTTTCCGAAAATGAGCAGATAATCGAATACAATATTGGTGAGGGCGGTAATGATGGCCGAAGTGGTGAGGATGCGGGTATCGGTTATTCCTACATAAAAGCTTCGGAAAACTACATTGAGAAAAATGAAAAAATAGCCATAAATCCGCCAGTCCAGGTATTCTATGGTGGCCGCATAAATCTGGTCGGAACTCACCAACAATTTCATTAAATGTGGTATGCCGAGTGCAGATACCACAAACAAAAAGAGAGCAAACGTTCCATTGAAAATGAGGCTATTGTTGAAGATCGGACCGATTTGCTTGTAGTTTGCTTCACCATTTCGGCGTCCGATAAGGATTTGAGCGCCCTGACTAAAACCAAACCCCACCATATAAATAGCAAAATAAAATACGCCTGCAATGGCCGAAGCTCCCAGGGCTACTTCGCTTACCCGACCCAGGAAAGCCGTGTCGGTGACGTTGATAATGTTTTGAGCCAGAAGGGTCAGAATAATCGGATAAGTTATGTTAAGGATGTTTTTGGTTGAGTTCACAAGTGCAAGATTTGATGAATGTAATGTAACATCAGAAAATGTGATGTTGTTTTGCAAAGGTAAGAAAGATTTTTTCGTTATTAAAATTACTATTTGCGCTGTTTGGATGAAGGAACAAGGTATTTCCTTCGCAACTAAAACGATTGTAGGTTCAGTTATTTCC
>CAYMHE010000119.1:2780-6720 GCA_964390175.1 uncultured Paludibacter sp. | reverse complement strand
TTTTCTGTTTCATAAATACGGCATTAAATGTTAAATACAAATTTCATCAAAAAGTATTAATTTACAACCATACTATATTTAACTTTATTCTTTTTTAACACTATAAGATTTCTATAACTATAACCGCAAAGATTCATATTCAAATCATACCAATTAAACAGAAAAACCCTGCTCAGGATAATCCTGAGCAGGGTTTTATATTCAAGTCCCCTTTAGGGGATTTAGGGGGCTTCTAGTATTTATTCACCAAAGCATCCACTTCATCAGTCACAAGTTTAGCAAACTCAGCCACTTTCATAGTGCCTTTGTCACCTTCGCCCTGACGACGTACTGATACTTCACCGTTTTCGGCTTCTTTCTCGCCTACAATCAGCATAAACGGAATACGTTTTAATTCGTTATCGCGTATTTTACGACCAATCTTCTCATTACGGTCATCTACCTGCACACGTACATCCTGTGCATTCAGTTCTTTGGCAATTTCGAAAGCATAATCGTTGAATTTCTCGCTGATTGGAAGCACTACCACCTGATCGGGAGTTAACCACAACGGGAACTTACCAGCTGTGTGCTCAATGAGTACCGCCACGAAACGTTCCATAGAACCAAACGGTGCACGGTGAATCATTACCGGACGGTGTTTGGCATTATCGTCACCGGTATATTCCAGTTCAAAACGCTCAGGCAAGTTATAATCCACCTGAATAGTTCCCAACTGCCATTTACGACCGATAGCATCACGAACCATAAAGTCGAGTTTAGGGCCGTAGAATGCTGCTTCGCCAGTTTCCACTTTTGCTTTCAAACCTTTCTCGGCACAAGCTTCAATGATAGATTGTTCTGCTTTTTCCCAATTTTCGTCTGAACCAATGTATTTCTCACGGTTGTTAGGGTCGCGCAACGAAATCTGTGCTTCGAAGTTTTCGAATTCCAGCGCATTGAAAATAATAAAGATAATATCCATTACTTTCAAAAACTCGTCTTTCACCTGATCGGGGCGACAGAAAATATGCGCATCGTCCTGCGTAAAGCTACGTACACGGGTCAAACCGTGAAGCTCACCGCTTTGTTCGTAACGGTAAACGGTACCAAACTCCGCCAGACGAACCGGCAGATCTTTGTACGAACGTGGTTTGAACTTGTAAATTTCGCAGTGGTGCGGACAGTTCATTGGTTTCAACAGGTATTCTTCGCCTTCTTCGGGTGTATGAATAGGCTGAAACGAGTCTTTTCCGTATTTGGCGTAGTGACCGGAAGTCACATACAATTGTTTATTTCCAATGTGCGGAGTCATTACCTGTTGGTAATCGAAACGACGTTGAATTTTCTTCAAAAAATCTTCCAATCTCAAACGTAAAGCTGTTCCGCGCGGCAACCACATCGGAAGTCCTTTTCCCACCATTTCGGAGAACATAAACAATTCCAGTTCACGTCCGATTTTACGGTGATCACGTTTCTTAGCTTCTTCCAACAATACCAGGTATTCATCCAGCATTTTCTTTTTAGGGAAAGTGATACCATAAATACGGGTCAACATTTTACGTTTTTCGTCACCACGCCAGTAGGCTCCGGCTACGCTCAACAGCTTGATAGCTTTGATTTCGCCGGTATTTGGCAAGTGTGGTCCACGGCAAAGATCGGTAAAGTTGCCCTGAGAATATAAGGTAATGGTTCCATCCTCTAAAGCACTGATTAACTCTACTTTATATTCATCACCTTTATCTTCAAATTTTTTGAGCGCTTCGGCTTTGCTGATATCCGTACGAACAATTGCTTCTTTGCGTGCAGCCAGTTCTACCATTTTAGCTTCGATGGTGGGCAGGTCGCCTTCTTTAATTACTGCAGAACCCGGATCCACATCGTAGTAGAAACCGTTTTCGATAGCCGGTCCGATACCGAATTTAATGCCCGGATACAATTCCTGAAGGGCTTCGGCCATAAGGTGAGCCGATGAGTGCCAATACGCATGTTTGGCTTCTTCATCGTCCCATTTGTGCAACTTAATGGCAGCATCGGTTTCGATTGGGCGGCTAAGGTCCCAGATTTGTTCGTTTACTGTGATGGCAAGCACCTCTTGTGCAAGTCGTGAGCTGATACTTTCAGCCAGCTGAAGTCCGGTAATGCCTTTGGCAAATTCGCGTACCGAACCGTCGGGGAATGTTACTTTAATCATGTTTTTTGAACCTTACAAATGGTTTTTAAATTTTTGAGTTGCAAAGATAAGATTTTTTAGCCGTTCTTGTATGATGTTGGAATCACAAACATTTACTTAAAATTACATATTACAAAAAATAGAGATATTGTCAGCTTATTTTATCGTCACCATGGTTGCTCCAAATCCGTACTCACGAAACGAAGCATCCTGGAAATAATAGCTTTTATAGCGTGTTTTCAATAGTTTTTCCAATTCTTTGCGCAACACACCTTCGCCTTTTCCGTGAATAAAAACAATCTTTTGTCCTTTCCTGTTTTTATTTTCCTCAATAACTGCATGAAATTTATCCAGTTGCACCTGTAGCATATCGGCATTGCTCAAGCCGGTGGTGCTATCGAGCAATTCGTTGATATGCAAATCCACTTCAATCACATCGGGTGTCTGCGGACGTTTTATGATGCGTGGCCGTGCTGTTGTTTCCTCTTTCTGAAACATCGCCTTTTTGATTTCGTCGGGCGAAATATCCGACAATTTCTGGTTTTCTTTTTCAGAAACGATATTCACCATCAGCGCCAAATCGTCGAAATAATCGTTGGCAACAAAACTATGAAGTTTATAGAAACGGACTACATTTATTTTTATTTTTGCATCAATTACTTCCTGAGGCACATAATTCTTAGCTATTTTCAACGGGATCAACTGCACACGAATTTGCTCCCAGGCGTTGAGTTGCTCCTTGGTGACCGAAGTTAATTCCTCCTGCGTATTGGGTTCTATCATTCCGTTGGCGACAGATTCCCACTGATCATTTTCGCCATTTACAATATTATAGTACAGAAAATAGTTGCTATCGTTTATCAAATAACAATCATAAGCCGTAGTTTGCAATTGTTTGATATCAACAGGGAAAAAAGCAAGAAAAGCTTTGAGCGTTTCACCTTCGGGAGTCTCTACAATAGGTTGCGACCTCACCTCCAATACCTCTCCTTGAGGAGCTGGGAGCTGGTTCTCAGGCAATTTCGACGAGAAATCTTTTTTTATAAAATTAGTTTCTTTGTTGATTTCGCCAACAGCTACACATTCGCGTTCGAGTACCGGAATTTCAAATCCATCTTCGTCCTCTACATATATCAGTCGCTTCGCTTCATCGATACGGACCACTACTCCGCCACCTACAGCATTCAGAAAACGTACTGTATCACCTTTTTTTATCATCGTATATTTATTTTTTTAAAACTAACTGTTTAATAATTAAACAACAAAGCTTACCAATTGGCACTTTGCAGCTTTTTGGTTACTTTTGCACAAAAATACAACAAATTTTCGGTAAGCCACGTGAACCCAACAAAAGACAGTACCCCGATTTATATCGACGAATACAATTATCCTCTTCCTGATGAGCGCATTGCTAAATATCCTCTGACAAAACGGGATGCATCTAAATTATTGGTTTACAAAAATGGCGAAATCACCGAAAGTGTGTTTTCTTCCATTTCTGAATTTTTGCCCCACAATGCGCTCCTGGTTTACAACAACACAAGGGTGATACAAGCACGACTTCTTTTTAAAAAAGACACAGGCGCCAGCATCGAGGTTTTCTGCCTGGAACCTTTGCAACCTGCCGACTATGCACAATCACTGGGCTCAACTACCGAATGTGTTTGGAAATGTATGATAGGCAACCTTAAAAAATGGAAAGAAGGTGAGCTCAGTAAACAGATAAAAATTGAAGGTGAGAAATGTACATTTACTGCCGAACGACTTCAAACCGAAGGCAATACCCAC
>CAYMHE010000119.1:0-2680 GCA_964390175.1 uncultured Paludibacter sp. | reverse complement strand
TATTTGCATCGCAAAACCGAGGAAAGCGATCTGACCACCTACCAAACCGTTTATTCAAAAATCAAAGGTTCGGTGGCAGCTCCCACAGCCGGATTGCACTTTACCGAAGATGTTTTTGAGAGCCTGAAACCCAAACAGATTACAATAGAAGAAGTAACGCTCCATGTAGGCGCCGGCACTTTTCAGCCTGTAAAAACACGCGACATTGCCGAACACCATATGCATACCGAAGTGATCTCGGTTCAACGCAGTACAATAGAAAACTTACTGAAGAAACTGGGGAATATTATCGCCGTGGGAACAACCTCGGTAAGGACTTTGGAGAGTTTGTACTATATAGGGAGGCAGGTGAAAGAAGGAAAAGGCACAGGCACAGGCGAAGGAAAAGAGAATATGGAGCTTAGTGTTTCGCAATGGGAACCGTATGAAAACAATGAAGAAGTTTCCACTTCGGATGCTTTGCAAAGTTTATTGGATTATATGTACGAGAATAACCTGACTACGCTTCATGCCGAAACGCAGATAATGATAAAACCAGGCTATAAATTTCGCGTGGTGGATGGTATGATTACTAACTTTCATCAACCTAAAAGCACCTTGCTTCTGCTCGTATCGGCTTTTGTGAATGGCAACTGGAAACAGATCTACGACTACGCGCTTGAAAATAATTTTCGTTTTCTGAGTTACGGCGACAGTTCGTTACTGTTAAAATAGTCAGGCAAGCGTCACCACAATTCTTACAATTGTTCCTTCGCCAGGCTCCGATACAATAAACATTTTTCCATCGAGCAAGGATGTTCGTTCGCGCATCAGCATCAAGCCATGCGAAGTATGCTCCATTAGCTCATTGTACAAAAACCCAACGCCATTGTCGGAAATTTCGAGTTCAAGTTCGTTGCCTACGGTATGGAGCGAAATACGCACATCAGTTGCTTTCGAATGCATAGCCACATTAGACATAGCGCTCTCGAAAATACGATAAAGTGTTGTGGATTGTTTCTGATCAGGTTGTGCGGTAAGCACACCAATATCAGGATGACATTTAATATCAGGATGATTTTTACAAAAATCGCTTACATACAATTTCAGTGCATCCACAAAGCCCATCATATAGAGCACCTCATTGCGAAGGTTGCTCATTAATTTAAGCGAAAAGCCCAGCGAATTTCCCACCACCTTATACACATCGTCAAGTTTTTGCAGCAACTCTTCGGTAATTGAATTGGCTTCGGCATTTTTAAGTTTTTGCTTCAAATTGCCTATGTCCATTTTCAGCGCTACGAGAGTTTGATTCAACTCATTGTCGATTTGCGTAGCGAGCATTATTTTTTCTTCTTCGCCCACAGTTTGCAAATGCGAAGCAAAGCGGCGTAACATTTGTTGCGATTTATGCAATTCATATTCGGCTTTCTTCTTTTCGGTAATATCATTCAGTGCCGAAAGCACACATTTTTCATTGTTGATATAAATAATTTCGCTCGAAAATTCACCCGTCATTAGTTCTCCGTTGGCTTTACGAATTTGTATTATCCTGTTTAGCACTCTTCCGTTTTTGCTTAATTCCTCCACAAGCTCATCACGATCGGCATCATTCAGCCATAATTTTTTCTGCTTAGTGGTGCGTCCCAGCACATCCGCCGCCTTATATCCTGTCATTCGTTCATATCCATCATTTATTTCAATAATACGTCCTTCATTCAGATTTGAAATTATAATTCCGTATGGAGAATGCTTGAATGCTTTCGAAAATTTCTCTTCCTGCGCACCTATTTCGTCGAGTAAACGCCTGTTGATCATCAGCACCAGGAAAAATATCAATAAAAAGTATGCAATCTGAAACATCAACGCTACATACACTTCAAATTGTCCGGAATGGAAATATTCTGATTCAGAGAAACCGGCAAAAAAGAATTTTGTCATTCTGAAAAGTCCGATGAATACCAGGAAAACAAAAACATAGCCCATGGGCGCAGTCGTTTTCCGCATCGATTCCGGCACTCTGGAAAGCAATAAATGCGCATTCTGAAAGGAAATAATCAGTATCGCCAAAGCCACATTTATATTTCGCAATTCCTGCGAAGGTAAAAAATAAGTAAAAACGAGATGTAGCAACAGGAAAACCGTAAGCAACAAATAATGCTTTACATACGAGCTCCTCATACCGGTAAACTTTTCGAGCCCCACAAAGGCAAGCATTGAACCTCCTACAACAAGCGCATTTGCCACGATAACGGAAAGGAAGTCGGGTATCAATCCTCTCAGCGCAATCAACGTAATGCCTGCCAGCTGAACAAACAAGTAGACAACCAGTAGGTTGAGCCCTTCGAAACGTTTTCGGGTTTGGAACCAAATCAATGCCACTACAGCCAACAACACCACAAGCATTACCACAAAACTTGTATATAAGGTTCGGAGATCTATTTCAAACATAATATCATTTGTTTAGAAATTACAAATGTGCAAATATATAAAAACGAATGCATCACTGTAACTAACAACTAAAAATAATCATAAAAAAAAATAGCAATAAGAGCAAATTGTGAGCCTGAAAAACAGAATTATCATTTGCAGTTGCCCTTACTTTTTGCTATTTTTGCACAAAATTTCAATTAATCAACATCCCCAATGGAAAAAATTATCATCCTCGATTTCGGTTCGCAAACCACACAACTTATAGGTC
>CAYMHE010000118.1:0-6762 GCA_964390175.1 uncultured Paludibacter sp. | reverse complement strand
CAAATCTTCAAATCTCTCAAATCATCCGGATATGTGATTCGTTTTAATTCGTTTAATTCGTGTCATACACTAAACAAAAAAGCTACCCTTCAAAAAAGACATTCATCTTTCGAAAGGTAGCTTTGTATAAGTATAAAGAATAGCCGTTTGAGCAACAAACCGTTCAACAAACGAAAAGCTATTGCTTTTGATCATACGGGACTTTGCCTGTAGATTCTGTAAATCAAATGAGTAAAACCCAGGAGTAAACAAATTTATCATATAATCAACCCTCATCAAACGAATATTAATTATAACCATAATCAAATTCAACCATCTGCCTGTAAATTATCGCGCTGCCCTACATCATAGTATATCAATGCGTTAATAAAATACTAAAACAGATTATTCTATAATAAAAAAATAACTAAAAAACAGGTTCAGGATTCAACAAAACGAATAAAAGTAAACAATTGTTTACTTTCTTCATCGTTTGTAGAGATTGCAAAGATAGGATAATCTATTAAAAAATCAAACAAAAAACAAAAAAACTATCAATAATATCTATTTTTTATTACAAATGCAAACAAAAGAACAATTTGACAGACCTTAGAGCCCATTACAATACAGTAGTCCTGTATCATCTTTATTTTATTGTCAAAAGAAATTATACAACAACAAAACCGAATCAAAACGTCACACATAATATTACTGTCAGCTCACAATCAATTCAGGCAGCATTACTCAATCCACTCATCTTTAGTTTAATTACAAACATCAACCCTATTCAGCAAAAACAACATCGTTTTCTACATAAAACATTCATCCATCCAACAATAAAGCCAAGAGCACTTTTTAACGCAAAGTAACAATACAACTACTGCACTATTCAAACTACTTCATACAAAATTATTTACAAGTATTTTATAAATTTGCGGACATTTTGGGCCTGCACTGTTACATCATTGTTACAAAAATACTGCCGGCATCAACACATCAATGCAATAACCCCGCTATGTAAATATTCATAAACTACCGTAACTAACCAAGCCACTTATACTGTGAAATAATTCAATTTTTGTATCTTTGCAAGTTATAAAAAATCCGATATTTTGACGACGAAAACCAACAATACAGAGAACGCTGCCGAACAGGTAGAAGTAATAGGCGCACGCGTACACAACCTCAAAAACATAGATGTAACGATTCCCCGCAATGCGCTGACTGTGATTACAGGCTTAAGCGGTAGCGGAAAATCATCCCTTGCCTTCGACACTATTTTTGCCGAAGGACAACGCCGCTACATCGAAACCTTTTCGGCCTATGCCCGTAGTTTCCTTGGCAACATGGAACGACCGGATGTGGATAAAATCACCGGACTCAGCCCTGTGATCTCCATCGATCAGAAAACTACAAACAAAAATCCACGCTCTACGGTAGGTACTACCACCGAAGTGTATGATTATTTTCGTTTGCTGTATGCCCGCGCCGGCATTGCTTATTCCTACGTCACAGGCGAGAAAATGGTAAAGTATTCCGAAGATCAGATTGTAGATTTGGTGCTCAAAGAATATGAAGGTAAAAAAACTTACCTGCTCGCTCCGCTGGTTCGTGGTCGTAAAGGGCATTACAAGGAACTGTTCGAGCAGATTCGGAAAAAAGGATACCTCCACGTGCGCATCGATGGCGAAATACGCGAAATTACCCACGGACTAAAGATAGATCGCTATAAGATACACGACATTGAAGTGGTCATCGACAAACTACTTGTAAGCGCCAAGGACCGCCAGCGCCTGAAACAGTCGATGCAAAAAGCAATGCAGCAGGGAAATGGCATTGTTATGATCATTGAAAAAGACAAGGAACAGGCCCGTTTCTTTAGTAAAATGCTTATGTGCCCTACTAGTGGCATATCCTACGACGAACCGGCTCCTCATAATTTTTCCTTCAACTCACCGCATGGCGCTTGCCCGCATTGTAAGGGATTAGGAGTCGTGAATAAAATCGATATGGATAAAATTATTCCGGATCGCAGCCTGAGTATTTACAACGGAGCCATTGCGCCACTGGGCAAACACAAAAGCACTACAATTTTCTGGCAGATTGAAGCCATACTCGAAAAGTACGACTGCACACTTAAAACCGCTGTAGCCGACATCCCCGAAGAGGCAATTGATGAGATTATGAACGGCACCGACGAACGTTTACAAATCAAAAATCAATCGATAGGCACCAGCTATTTCCTCAGCTACGATGGCATATTGCGCTATATCGAAATGCAGGCAGAAGATTCGGCTTCGGCTACCGAACAGAAATGGGCCAATCAATATTCTAAAGAAATAAAATGCCCTGATTGCAAAGGCACTAAACTCAAAACAGAATCGCTGCACTACCGCATCCACGACAAGAACATTGCCGAATTGGCTGCCATGGACATCTCGCAACTATCGGAATGGGTCAACAAAGTGGAGCCCTTCCTCACCGACAAACAACGCACAATTGCCGGCGAAATTCTAAAAGAAATACGCACACGCCTTCAGTTTTTACTCGATGTGGGACTTAATTACCTCTCGTTGAACCGCAGCTCGCAATCCCTTTCGGGTGGCGAGAGCCAGCGCATCCGCCTTGCCACACAAATTGGTTCTCAATTGGTAAATGTGCTTTATATACTGGATGAACCAAGTATCGGATTGCACCAAAGAGACAACGAACGGTTGATAAAATCGCTCAAGCAATTGCGCGACATTGGTAACTCTGTGATTGTGGTAGAACATGACAAGGACATGATGCTGGCAGCCGATTATGTAGTGGACATGGGTCCTCACGCCGGACGATTGGGCGGCGAAGTTGTTTTTTCGGGAACACCCGACGAAATGATGCAGGCCGATACGCTTACTTCGGCTTATCTGAACGGTAAAAAGCGCATCGAGATTCCTGAAAAACTACGTCCCGGCAACGGATTGACTTTAAGTATCAAAGGAGCACGCGGCAATAACCTTAAAAATATAGATGTTTCGTTCCCGCTGGGCAAAATGATTTGTATTACAGGCGTTTCGGGAAGCGGAAAATCGACACTTATCAATGAAACACTACAACCCATCCTCAGTCAGCACTTCTACAGATCGCTCAAAGATCCGCTGGAATACGATAGCATCGAAGGAATTGACAACATTGACAAAGTGGTGGAAGTAGATCAGTCGCCCATCGGACGTACACCACGTTCGAACCCTGCTACCTATACCGGCGTGTTTTCCGACATCAGAAATGTGTTTGTTACCTTGCCCGAAGCCAAAATACGTGGTTATAAACCGGGACGCTTCTCATTCAACACTGCCGGTGGCCGCTGCGAACAATGCAGTGGTAACGGATACAAAACAATAGAAATGAACTTCCTGCCAACGGTGCATGTAAACTGCGAAAGTTGCAATGGCAAACGCTACAACAAGGAAACACTCGAAGTGCGTTTCAAGGGAAAATCAATTGCCGATGTATTGGACATGACCATCAATCAGGCCATGGAATTCTTCGAAAATCAACCTTCCATTCTGCACAAAATCAAAACATTGCAGGCTGTAGGGTTGGGCTATATCAAACTCGGACAGTCGAGCACCACACTATCGGGTGGCGAAAGTCAACGGGTAAAGTTGGCCACCGAACTATCCAAACGCGACACGGGTAAAACCCTTTATATCCTCGACGAGCCAACCACCGGGCTGCATTTCGAAGACATACGCGTACTGATGGGCGTACTGAACAAACTTGTAAAAAAAGGCAATACAGTCATTATCATTGAACACAATATGGATGTTGTAAAAACAGCCGATTACATTATAGATATAGGTCCTGAAGGTGGATCGGCCGGTGGACAAATCGTATGTGCCGGAACGCCACAGGAAGTGGCAGCAACTCCGGGCAGCGAGACAGGACGCTTCCTGAAACTTGAACTTGTATAATAATGAATATATTTTGTATCTTTGAAGACTGAATTAACACCTGAATAATATGCCAGCATTACTAAAAACCTTTCTTTACGGCGTTAGTGTCTTTGTCATTTTCACAACAGTGGCCGTGGCACTTAAACTGATAACCAACAAAACGGGTGATCCGGAGGCCTACTTTGGCTTAATGACCAACAATGACTTGATGATAGGACTGGTGGTAGCCGTGGCTGTTACTATTTCGCACGAACGCAAAAAGAGACTTAAATAATTATTTTTGCATTTTTATTTTTTACAAAAATATTCTTATCTGTGACTGATACTTTTAAATATATAATACAATTTTTACTGGGCGAAGATATTTCGCCCGATATCGTTGAGCAGGTCGGATACACTTCGGACGAAAATGAGTTCGGAAACTATAAACTGGTGATTCAACCTTCCGGCTTTTTCGACAAGGATGTATATGCCACCCCGGCATCGCTTCCTTCCCTGCCCCTTAAAATATGGGAGGAAACGCCCATTCTTTTCGGAGAACCAACGGTAGAAAATACCGAAACAACAAGAATATTAAAAGCCGACTTAGTTGCAAGCACCTATTTTCTTATTTCGAGGTACGAAGAGATGGTTTCCAAAAATATAAGAGACGATCATGGACGCTTTCCGGGCAAAGCATCTCTGCCTTATCGTGCCGGCTTTATCGACCGTCCACTTGTGGACGAATACGGACGCCTGTTGCGCCAGCAACTTAGGGAAACAGGAATTGAAGTACCCGAACCACCTAAACAAATTAAAAAAGTTTACATTACACACGACGTAGATCATATTGCGCATTTCAGGGATGTAAAAGGGCTGCTCGGAGGTCTTATCCGAAGCTTCAAACGTCCGAAGGAAGGACCTAAGGCCATGAAAAGTTTCTTTGGCGGTCTGCGTTTCGACCCCTGGTATACTTTCCCTTTTCTTTTCAATATCGACACTGAATTGCGGACTAAACTGACGCCCGAACGTTGCGAAATAATCACTTTTATCCGTTCTGGCGGAAGCAAATACAAACAGGACAAACCGGCAGCCAACCTTATTCATCCTGATTATAAAAATCTTTTCAGGTATTGTAAACGAAAAAATATAACCCTTGGTTTACATGCAAGTTATGAAGTGGGAATTCATCCTTATTACATTACCGAAGAAAAAAACAAACTTGAAAGGCTGGCAAAAACACCGATAAACTACAACCGCAACCATTACCTCACCAGCCGTGATCCAATGGATATGCTTAGCCTTATTGCCGCTGGCATTACGGATGACTTTACAATGGGATATGCCGATATGGCCGGATTCCGTTTAGGTACTTGCCGACCGGTAAAATACATCGACCTGAAAAACATGCAGGTAACTTCGCTCACACTGCATTCGTTGCCTGTAATGGATCGCACACTCAGCGACAAAAGATATATGTACATGAATGCGCACGATGCTTTTCAGTATTGTACGCAGCTTATCGACAATGTGGAACAGTACAATGGCGAAATAGCGCTGCTGTGGCACAACAATACTGTTGAAAAAAATGCAGACAACTATCATCGCAAACTTTACCGCGACATATTAAAGTATTTGCACGACAAATGAAAAAACGCATCATCATTTCCGTTTCGAGCGATTTATGTACCGATCAGCGGGTACTTAAAGTTTCAAAAACATGCTTTGAAAATGGATTTGATGTGCTACTTGTAGGTCGTAAACTAAAGAATAGTTTGCCATTCGAAACTCCATTTCCGCACAAAAGATGGCGTTTATGTTTCAACAGTTCCTTTGCTTTTTATGCAGAACTCAATATCCGATTGTTCTTCTATTTGCTTTTCAGCAAAGCTGATATCTTGCTGGCCAACGACACAGACACTTTAGCGGCTAATTTTATTGCTGCAAAGTTAAGAAAGAAAAAGTTGGTCTTCGATGCGCACGAGCTTTTCCCCGAAGTTCCTGAACTTACCAATCGCCCAACCGTAAAAAAGGCATGGACAAAAATTGAAGATATTCTTTTTCCTCACCTTCTGCATTCGTACACAGTATGCAATTCAATTGCCGCTTACTATAATCATAAATACAACATCGACATGAAAGTGGTGCGTAATGTTCCTTATTACCGCCCTGCCCCAACTCAGCAAAAACAAAGTCAGAAAGAAAAAACCATCCTTTATCAGGGAGCAGTCAATACAGGCAGAGGACTCGAATGGGTGATCGATGCAATGCCATATGTAAAAGACGCTCAATTGCTGATTATCGGATCGGGCGATATAAAAAAACAACTTATGGAGAAGGTAGAGGCCATGCAACTGAACCACAAAGTCAGTTTTGTAGATAAAATGAAACCCGAAGCTTTGCTTTCGTACACCCGGCAGGCCGACCTTGGACTATGTCTGCTCGAAAACAAAGGTCTCAGCTATTACTACGCCTTACCCAACCGTATTTTCGATTATATCAATGCAGGAATTCCTGTACTGGCAACGCGGTTCCCCGAAATCGAAGCCATTGTCGACACCTATCAAACCGGCGTATTGATTGACAATTACGAACCCGAATCCCTGGCTCAAACCATCAACGAAATGATGGAGCACCCCTACTCTACCGAACATTTTCAGTCGCTTGCTTCAAAATTTTGTTGGGAAAACGAAGAAAAAATACTGCTTGACATCATACGGAATTTGTAATAAACCATTGATAAGTACTGACTAATGTACAATTCACAATTTTCAATTTTCAATTTAACAAAAAGAATTTATAGAGTAAATTACAGAATTATTGATGCTACATGATATTACATTCAATACTTACTTTTGCTTGCGGCGCT
>CAYMHE010000117.1:0-6893 GCA_964390175.1 uncultured Paludibacter sp. | reverse complement strand
TGGATTTCCGAAAGGAATAAATTTATTGCCATCAAGACTGTAACTGAAAGTACAAGTGGCTGTTGGCTGCAGGATGTTTTCTTTGTTCAGCGCTTTTGTTTGTTTTACTTCAACACGAAAATATACAGTGGATAGCGAAAGAGGAATGGATGTATTGATGATTTCAGGTGTTCCATTGGCTGCATTTTTACAGCTCGATTGATTTAAAACCAAGCCATTTTCGGTGTTTTCGATATTTATTGTCGCATAGTCAAGACCCATCACCACCAATCCGGCGCGTTCACCTTTTTTAAAAGGGCTGAAAGTTAACTTGGTAGTTGCTTTAAAGTCGGGAGCCGGGAATTTCTGTAACAACAAATTTGGTGCATCCCAAAGATTTTTGGCTGTGCCTATAGTTTCCCAAGCAAAAAGTCGCAGGTAACCTTTTTCTCCAGCAGGGTAATACCAAAGTGCTTGGCTGTTGGCCTGCCATTGCCATTGTAAACCTATGGTACGCCCATAAAATTCATCGCTTTCAACAGGTGTCGCCACCGGATAGTTCTTACCTACATCAGGCTTTTTATACGTTTCAACCGGAGTACCACAACCATCGCCGTCTTTGTCTTCGCCCATCACCGGCCAGTTATTCACCCAACGCATTGGTTGTAATAACACTGCGCGACCGTAAGCATACAGATCCTGAAAGTGAATAAACCAATCCTGTTTGCCATCGGGAGTGTCGATCCATGCGCCCTGATGCGGTCCGTTGATATCCGATTTTCCTTGAGCCAGCACAATTTTTTCTTCGTAGGGGCCGTAAATATTTGTTGAGCGCAGGGCCAGCTGCCAGCCAGGTTTTACACCACCTGCCGGAGCAAAAATATAGTAATAGCCATTTCGTTTGTATAGTTTTGCTCCTTCAACTGTAGGGTGGTGGGGATGTCCGTCGAAAACAAGGCGGCTTTCGGTTATTGCAGTTTTACCATCGGGAGTCATTTCGAAAACTGCAAGTACGCTTTTCATACCGGCACGACTCCCTGCATATCCGTGAGCCACATAAGCCCGACCATTTTCGTCCCAGAAAGGACAGGCATCAATCAAACCTTTTCCGGCCTTTACCAAAGTCAGTGGCGACCAGCGATCAGTTACTTTTTTTGCTTTGGTCATGTAAATGCCAAAATCCGGATCGCCATAATAAATGTAAAATTCGTTGTTGTGATAACGGATACTTGGAGCCCATACGCCATTGCCATGTTGCATGGTTTTGAAAACAGATTCAGGCGTTAAATTGGTGATGGCATACGAAACGAGTGTCCAGTTTACAAGGTCGTTGGAGTGGAGGATGGGCAAGCCGGGTGTATTGGCAAACGATGAGGCTACCATATAATAATCGTTGCCTACCCGGCAAACGTCAGGGTCGGAATAATCTGCATAGAGAACAGGATTTTTATATCTGCCGTTGCCGAGATCTGATACCCAAACTTTCGAGACATAAGGCTTCATGTTTTCTTTCAGTTCTTTGGTCAGACTTGAAATATTCAGTGTTTTTAGTCCTTCGACAAAAAAACCTGCTGCAATGCGGGCACCCTTTTCATTAAAATGTGTATTGTCATCCAACCCTTTAGGATAAAGTTTACTAACACCCGGAGCAAATTTATGAAAGTACTGAGACGATTTAGCAATGCCTTCCTGCTCAAGCCATTCGGTGGTTTGTTTTTGCATATCTATCATCGGTACTTTTTTTTCTTTTGCTACTTCGCGCGAAATAACAGGATAAACGCCGTGCGTGTCGATAAGTTTGCCGGCACTGTCGAATTTACGGCGCATTACTGCTGTACAAATGATGGGATTAGCTCCTCTTGCTCTTGTTTCGTCGATAAAACGAATCAGATTTTTACGATAATCTTCGGGAGTAGTGTAGCGGTCGGGTTTATCAAAAGCGCCATCGTTGTGGGCAAACTGAATGACCACATAATCGCCTTTTTGTACGTCTTTAATGAGTTTATCCCACCAACCTTCTTCGATAAATCGTCGGGTGCTACGACCATTTTGAGCGATATTTTTTACGATAACATTCTCTGAGAAAAGTTCCGGAAGCAGTTGTCCCCAACCGCGTTCGAGAAAAATCTCCTGCGAAATATCACCGGTCATCGAATCTGTCACGTTCTTATAAAACAGCTTATCGGCCATAGTGCTGTCGCCGGCCATAAAAATATGAACGGGACGGTTTTTGGCTGCAACGAAAATTAAACAAACTGCAATAAGGGTAAGAAAATTTACTTTGAATTTCATTTTTTGTTGATTTTATTGTACCTAACGTCAAATATATTAAAATTGCAATAAGTGATTGTGTACAAATTGACATTTTTTGAATATTGATAATTATTCATGCCTGACAATCAGTTCAGAAAATTTCGATCTTATTTGTAAAAGTAAATGAATGTCAATATATTAGGTGTAGAATAGATTCAAAAAACAAACAACAAGAAGAAGTATTATGAAAACAAGGCAGGGATAATCTATCAAAAAAATAAGCCGTAGAAGCGAATTCTACGGCTTATTTCTTATAAATTTAAATCATCTTATTTCAAAAACAGTTCAACCCACTCTTCTTCTTTAAAACCAACTAACACCTTTTCTCCAAAAAGAAGGATAGGTCTTTTTACCATTAATCCATTTTCCGACAGAGTTTTAATAAGTTTTTCTTTTGACATCGTTTTTACTTTGTCTTTCATGTTGTTTTCCTTGTACAACAATCCACTTGTGTTAAAAAACTTATTTATCGGGAGTCCGCTTCTATCTATCCACAACGAAAGTTCTTCCACTGTTGGATTCTCTTCTTTTATCGGACGATATGTGTAGTCTATTCCGTTTGCTCTGAGCCATTTTTCGGCCTTTTGGCAGGTGCCGCATTTAGGGTAACACAGTATTGTTGGTTTCATTATTTAAAAAAGTTTCAGGTTTCCTTATTCTTATCTCCTTTTTATTTAAATATTGCCTTGAAAATATCATTTCCATTGGCAAAAATCAGCAGGGCAAATAGCAGCAACATCCCGGCTGTTTGGGCGTATTCCATGAATTTTTCGTTTGGTTTCCGTTTTGTAATCATTTCGTATACGAGAAAAATTACGTGACCACCGTCGAGTGCCGGAATGGGGAGAAAGTTCATGAATGCCAGTACGATAGATAGTAATGCAGTCATTGACCAGAATATCTGCCAGTCCCATACTTTTGGGAACATTTTGCCAATACTACCAAATCCACCCAATTGTTTGGCGCCTTCTTTCGAGAAAATGAGTTTGAATTGCTTAACGTAGCTCGATAGCGTTTCCCAACCTACTGTAATGCCGGCCGGTATTGCTTCGAAGAATCCATATTCAATTTTCTTTGTAGTGAGGAACTCGAATGGAGATTTCATCATTACACCCAATTTGCCATCGTCACTCAACTGTACTTTCGAGTGCATTAATTGTCCGGCACGATAAAAAGAAAGATCGATTTGTTTATTCTTGGATACTTCAAGTTCGGCAGCCACATCCTGATAAATGCTGGCACTTTTGCCGTTTATTGCCACAACGCTATCGCCTCTCTGAAGTTTAGCATCTGCAGCAGGACTTCCATCGGAAACTTCTTCGACCACAAACGGGTAGCGAATGGAGATCAGATTTGCTTCTTCGGCCGCTAACACTTTTTGTGCAAAATCGGAGGGAAGTGTTATGATAACTTCTTGACCATTTCGATCGACGGTAACGTTTCGTTTCGAATCAATAAGTATTCCTTCAATTACATCAACGGTTTGCTCTATTGTTTTTCCATCAATGGCTACAATATTGTCTCCGTTTCTGAATCCATTGTCAACCATTGTCTTAGAAAACTGAAGACCATATTTTGCATTTTCGAGAGGCAGATATTCTTTGCCCCAGGTGAACAATACGGCTGCATAAATCACCATGGCTAAAATGAAATTCACAAATACGCCGCCGATAATGATTGGAAGCCTTTGCCATACAGGTTTCGATCTGTACTCCCATGATTGTGGCTCGGCATTCAGCTGCGAGGTATCCATCGACTCGTCAATCATACCCGCAATTTTGCAATACCCACCTAACGGCAGCCAGCCGATACCCCACTCAGTGGTTTCGGGGTATTTGCGCCAATCACCATCAGGTAGTTCATGTAGTGGAATTTGTTCAACTACTTGTCGGCCCTTTGCATCTACAATGATATCGCCATCGGCATCCCGTTTGGGGCGTTCGTTGGCGGGTACATTTTTAGCTAAAAATCTTACTTCCCATCTGCCATTTATCCTTTTTGCTCTAACAAGCGAAAAGTTCGGATTGAAGAACATGTAAAATTTATCCACACGCACTTTGAAAACGCGTGCAAAGAAAAAATGACCAAATTCATGCAAAAAAACAAGAATTGACAAGCTGAGAATCAGCTGCAATGCTCTGATAAGAAATGTTTCCATAAAAGTGTTTTAAACCGCTGATGACAGACGGATTTGCTTATTGTTTAATTTGTTAGTTTACTCTTTTTCCATTAAAAAAAGATATTCGTGATATTTTCCATCGCTATTAATCCATTCGTTAGTCCAACGCATATTACCCATTACATTTTTTTTATAATCAATTTCTATCGCTTTAAGAAGTTTTCCTGATCTCGATATTATATCGTTAAGTTCATTTTTGGTAGCTCTACCTCCAGAGCTATACGATAACAGAATGTAATGAGATTTTGTTTCTTCGATTAACTTCTTTAAGGCTTTCATCGCAAGAAAGTGACCATCATTATCTTTTCTAAACTCTTCAAATACGGACCCATCAACACTATCTCTTGAATCCATTCGCCTGTTTGCCTTACCAAAAAGTGTTGGTTTATCATTTTGTATAATAGTAGTCCATATATGGTAATATGAATTGTATCTAACTCTACTTGGGGGCATTTTCTCATTATTTGAACCATAAGGAGGATCGAAATAGACAAAATCAAAAGTATTTTCGGAAATTGTATCAAATATATCAGCTCTAAATACATTATTCTTACTTGTAATTTCAAAACGTTTAGGCAATTTTAGTTTTAGATCATTGTATGATCTAGGAGACCATTCAGATAAATATGCAACATAATGACCTAATGTGCTATCAACTGAATCTAATGCGTAAATTAAACTCGTCAAAAGAACGCATTTATCTTCCCAAATCAAATTTAAATTATCGATCTCGTCTCTTATAGCATCTAATTTTCTTGTATTTTTGGCTTGAAATGGTCGTTTTATTTGTAATTCTTCTCCACCATAATTTTCAGTAAACCAACCATCATATCCTTTTAAATTATTCAAATGATCAATTATCTCTTGATAGAATTTATCTGATTTTGTGGATTTTAGATAGCATGTAGCAAAAACTTCTGACCATACAGAGATGTCATTTGCAGTTGTATCATATCCTAATTGGCCAAATGCTTGTGAGACCCTTGTTGTGCCACTAAATCCATCTAATACTGTTTTGACATCCTTCAGCTCAGAAAGTATTTTTGTTATGTATGGTATTATTTTTAATTTAGATCCTGCGTATTTAATTCCTTCTGTTTGTATTTTTTTTATTTCTGTATTTCCGAAAATGTCTAATTGTTGGTTCATCATAATGTTTTTAAGCGATCAATGTCTTTTTGTAGAATTATATTTGCTGCCTTATGCCCATCTTCTGAACTATTTAAGGCCAAGCTAAATAGCCTCACTAATGTTAGATTATGAGAGTAATCAATCCAACCATTTGTAAGACTTTCAAAATATGATACAGCATTTTTGGTGTGAGTCCAAAGCCCTCTTTGTAATGCGTTTGCTGATGCTCCTCCATATCTTACTTCACAGATATAGTTCCCATTTTTATCTATAAACATGAATATCGGGTGCGTCCTACCTTTACCTGGTATAATTTGATTTAGCTGATTGTCGAATCTCTCATTTTTATCAACATAAATTATTCGCGCAGTATTTTTTCTTGCGTTTGCATGATCAAAAATCATAATATTACAGCACTGTTTTGTTTCGTTGTAAATTAATGGCATTACATTAATATTTCCAAAGTCTGAGAATGCAACAGAGTTGAAAATTTCATTAATTATATCCTTGTCTGATATATCTTTACCTTTAGATTCTAAGAATGGAAACATTCTTTGATCACTATCCGTTGAAAGTTGTAATGGGCCATCTCCATATGCTTTTAGACTTACTGGAAATTCGCTATTCGTTATTTCATTAATTATTAAGATGTCTTCCTCATGTTCTTTGGCTCTAAATAAATCTTTTCCTACGTGAATACTTTTAAAATCATACATGAATTGATTAACGAACTCTACAATTCCAATTTCAGCTAAATCACCATGTGTCTTGTTTCCAATTAGTCTCATTGTGAATATATTGGATAATGTATTTACAACTAAATGTTGATTCTTTTCAGCATGAAGTTTAAATCTTCTTTTAAAATCATTAAATCCATTATCGTTTAAATAAATTTCTTTAGTTTCCATAAGCGTACTTTTAGGTTCATAATTATCAAATGGGATTTCTGAGTATTCCATAATACTAAATGTTATACTATATTAGATTTCTATTTTTTTTATAAAATGTTTTTATCAAGGGATAAAACTACTTGTCAACGCTCTTACAGCTTCATCCGTAGCTACATAGTCGTCGTAAGTAGGTTTTGCAACAAAATGTGCTTTGGCCATAACCTCTTCAATTATGTCGCTCATTTGCAGAAAACCGATTTTATCTTTCAGAAATTCAGCTACCACAATTTCGTTTGCAGCATTCAGGATACAGGGCATATTTCCACCCCGATCCATGGCATAATATGCAAAAGCCAGGTTACGGAAACGTTCGGTGTCGGGCTGTTCGAAAGTAAACTGTG
>CAYMHE010000116.1:5493-7007 GCA_964390175.1 uncultured Paludibacter sp. | reverse complement strand
AATTTTTATTCAGAATAGACGAACAAAATACAAAAAAATCCGAAATTCAATACTGAATTTCGGATTTTTCTTATGATTAATAGCCCAAAAGACTACACTGTGAATGTTTTTATTTTTTCCACAATTTACTCATTTCTTCCAGGGTTTTTCCTTTGGTTTCGGGTACCATTTTCCATACAAATATAGCAGAAAGTACCGACATTACACCGTAAAGAACATAGGTGAATGTAATGCTGAATGCTTCGAGCGATGGGAATGTGGACGAAACCACAAAGTTAGCAATCCATTGTGCGCCAACTGCAATAGCAACTGCTTTTCCGCGAATTGTATTGGGGAAAATCTCTGAAATCAGCACCCAGCAAATCGGACCCCACGACATCATAAATGCAGCCGTGTAAATAACGATAAAAATAAGTGTGCTTACTCCGATAATTTCTAAATGAGCCAGAAGGCCAATGGCAAACATGCCTATTGCCATACCTACCGAACCGATGATTAAGAGTGGTTTACGGCCAAATTTATCGACAGTGAAAATAGCAATCAAAGTGAAAATGATATTTACAAAGCCCATGATGACAGTTTGATACATGGCCGCATCTTGTCCAAATCCAAGTCCTTTAAAGATAGTAGGGGCATAGTAGAGTACTACGTTGATACCTACTGCCTGTTGGAAAATAGAAAGAAGAATTCCGATAATCAACACTTTCCACCCGTAAGTAAGTACTTTTTCTACTTTTTCGTGAACGGTTTCTTTGATCTCGGCAAGAATTTCGCGGGCTTTTACACTTCCGTTGATTTTGCTGAGGATATTCAGCGCTTTTTCGTCGTTGTGATTCAATGCCAGATAGCGTGGTGTTTCGGGAACTAAGAACAACATAATACCAAAAGTGGCTGCAACGATTGACTCGGAAAGGAACATTAATCTCCAACCTTCGCTGTTGATCCACACAGGATCTTTACCATAAACAATAAAGTAGTTGACAAAATATACTACCAACATACCAAATATAATGGCAAACTGATTGAATGAAACTAATTTACCGCGAATTTCGGCCGGAGCCATTTCGGCAATATACATCGGGCAAATGGCTGATGCTAAACCAACACCTACACCACCAATGATACGGTAAATATTAAATGAGATAAGTAAAGTGGAGATGGGGGTGTTTTCATTGAAAAAAAACATTTCAGGGATACCTGAACCTACTGCCGATACAAAGAAAAATACCGAAGCAATAATCAATGACTTTTTACGACCAAAACGGGTTGCGAAAATTCCGGAAATTATGCCTCCGATAATACAGCCTATAAGTGCGCTCGAAACAGTAGCTCCATGGTAGAAAGTGGCCAAATCACCATAGTGAGCGGCATCAAGTTTAAAAAACACCTTTAAAGGATCTACTGCACCCGAGATAACAGCTGTGTCGTAACCGAAAAGCAAACCTCCGAGTGTGGCCACCAAAGTAACCCCAACAATGAAAAATTTATTAATTTCCTGAGTTTTCATAAGTATT
>CAYMHE010000116.1:0-5393 GCA_964390175.1 uncultured Paludibacter sp. | reverse complement strand
TACATGTTCACAATTGCTTCGTAAAGCTCTTGTTTACCGCTAATCTGTTTTGGTTCTCCATTGGCTTTTGCATAGGCATAAACGTCTTCGAAAGTAAGTTTTCCTTCTTCGAATTCTTTACCTTTACCTGCGTCGTACGAAGCATAGCGGTCGGCAACCATTTTCTTGTAAGGAGATTCTTCGAGAATAGCAGCAGCTGTTTCCAAAGCGCGGGCCATTACGTCCATAGCGCCAATGTGAGCGATGAATAAATCTTCGTTATCGGTAGAGTTACGACGGATTTTTGCATCGAAGTTGGTTCCTCCACCTTGCATGCCACCACCTTGAAGAACTACCATCATTGCTTGTGTCAAATCGAAAAGATCAACAGGGAATTGGTCAGTATCCCAACCGTTCTGAACATCACCGCGGTTAGCGTCGATAGCTCCCAACATACCTGCATCCACTGCACATTGCAATTCGTGCTCGAAAGTGTGACCTGCCAATGTAGCGTGGTTTACTTCAATGTTGATTTTGAAATCGTTTTCCAAACCAAATTCTTTCAGGAAGCCAATTACTGTTTCAGTATCCACATCGTATTGGTGTTTCATTGGTTCCATTGGTTTTGGTTCGATCAGGAACACGCCTTTGAAGCCTTTCGAACGACCATAGTCACGTGCCATTCTCAACATGGTACCCATGTGTTGTTTTTCGCGTTTCATGTTGGTATTCAACAACGACATGTAACCTTCGCGACCGCCCCAGAATACATAAGCTTTACCACCTAATTCGATAGTAGCGTCGATAGAGTTTTTGATTTGAAGCATAGCGCGGGCAGCTGCATCAAAGTTAGGATTGGTGCTTGCTCCGTTCATATAACGTGCGTTAGAGAAAACGTTAGCAGTACCCCACATTAGTTTAATGCCTGTAGCAGCTTGTTTTTCTTTTGCATAAGCAACGATAGCTTTCAGGTTAGCTTCGTATTCTTCGATAGAAGAACCTTCGCTAATCAGGTCGATATCGTGGAAGCAATAGTATTCGATACCAATTTTGCTCATAAACTCAAAACCTGCATCCATTTTATCTTTAGCAGCTTGCAAAGCATCAGCAGCTCCTACCCATGGGTGTACTTGTGTTTGTCCACCAAATGGATCACCACCATCAGCGCACAAGGTGTGCCACCATGCCATTGAGAATTTGAACCACTCAGCCATTGTTTTTCCATAAACTACTTTTTCTGGATTGTAGTAGCGGAATGCCAATGGGTTTTTACTTTCTTTTCCTTCGAATTTGATTTTTTCCACGGATGGAAAATACTGTTTTGTTGTCATAATAGATATAATTTTAAAAATTAATAAATTTGTAAATTTGTAAATTAGTTGAATATACTGTCTGGCAATGTGTCAATTCATCAATATGTTGAATATGTATTTTTATTGGCACATTATTAAATTGGCATATTTGAAAGCCATTTTGCATACGCTTTTTTCGTTGCGTTTGTATCGCAGGTTTCAGGTTCAACGATCTGAATTTTTTTCAATGTAGAAAATGCTTCTTCTGCATCAGCATAAATTCCGGCACCGATTCCGGCTCCACGCGCTGCACCAATCGAACCATCGGTATTGTACAATTCGATAGTTGCGCCGGTGATGTTGGCAAGGGTTTGACGGAAAATAGGACTGAGGAACAAATTGGCGTATCCTGCACGAATTGTTTTAGTTTCGATGCCCATTTCGTTCATAATGTCCATACCGTATTTGAACGAAAATGCAATGCCTTCGTGAGCTGCACGGATTAAATGAGCTTTGGTAATGCGGTTGAAGTTTACACCGTGGATAGAGCAGTTTGGTTCCTGATTGCCCAATACGCGTTCGGCGCCATTGCCAAAAGGAATAATGCTAAGGCCTTCGCTTCCAACTGGTATGCCGGCAGCTAATTCGTTCATTTCGGCGTAACTGATACCTTCAGGAGCTACGTTGTTTTTTATCCAGGTGTTCAGAATGGCTGTTCCGTTGATACAAAGTAACACACCCACTCGTTTGTCTTCTTTTGTATGATTCACATGTGCAAATGAATTGACACGCGATTGCGGATCGTATTTCGAATCGCTGTTTACGCCATACACCACGCCCGATGTTCCACCGGTAGCAGCTATTTCGCCCGGATTCAGTACGTTGAGCGATAAAGCATTATTGGGTTGATCGCCTGCACGATAAGTTACAGGAGTGCCGGCTGCAAGGCTAAGTTCGGCAGCAATATCGGCTTTCAGGTTGCCTTGTTGACCAAATGTAGGTACAATTTCAGGAACTAAAGCTGTATCGAATCCAAAATAATCAAATAAGAATTTGGCAGGTGCTTCTGCTTTAAAATCCCAGGCGATTCCTTCGGACAATCCCGACGCTGTTGTGCATACTTTTCCGGTCATGCGCATGGCCAGATAGTCGCCGGGTAGCATATAGTATTTTGCTTTCGCAAAGTTTTCCGGTTCATTCTCTTTTACCCAGGCCATTTTCGATAAGGTGAAGTTGCCGGGAGAATTCAATAAGTGAGATAAACACTGCTCACCGCCAAGTGTATTAAACGCTTTTTCGCCATAAGGTACTGCGCGACTATCGCACCAAATGATGGAGTTGCGGATGGCTTGTTGATTTTCGTCAACCAATACCAATCCGTGCATTTGATACGAAATTCCGATGGCTTTGATATCAGCAGCATTTACTCCCGATTCTTCCAGTACCACCTGAGTGGCGAGTTTGAGATTTTTCCACCATGTTTCGGTGTCTTGTTCGGCCCATCCTGCTTTCACCGAAATAATTTCCATTTCTTTTTTTGGAAAAAATGCCGACGAAACGCATTCGCCTGTTGAAGCATTGACCAAGCTCGCCTTTACCGACGAACTACCTAAATCATAACCTAATAAGTACATAAGTTTCAATTTGTCCCTAGCCCCTAAAGAGGAACCAGAGAGGTTTATAGTGTTTTATTTATAATTCAAATTCAAAAATATCAAAGACAAAAGTTGCTTAATTCCCCTTTAGGGGTTAGGGGTCATTTCTTATATTTATAAAGCCTTGCTGCCCGGTGAGGAACGCCTGCTTCTACTTCGTCAAGCGCCACCACATAAGGCATTTGTGCCACTTTTTTCTGAAAATTCCGAACATCCGATTGTACCTGATGAACAGTATCGTGCAATGTGCGTAATTGAGTAATTGTAAATTTACGCGGTAACAACTCGAAAAATAAATGAGGCTCTAGTTCCAGTCTGTGTCGGATATGCTTAAGTCCTTCATAAATAATGTCCGTGTGGTCGAAAGCCAGATTCATATTCTTTATTTCGTTGATGTCGTACCAGTTAACAAGTGTGTCGGCTGCATTAAATACCAATTTGCTGTTAATTTTCACTAAAGCCACATAAGCCACAGTTACTATACGACCAATTTTCAACTGTGTGGTTTTTTCGAGCCATAATATGTCGCGTGAATCGTTGGTACGGTTGGGGTTACCAAAACTTTTAAACTGACTGAGGTAAATGTTTTTTAAACCGGTCAGTTCGTTGAGTACACGTGATGCAGCTGTATCGAGATCTTCGTCCTGAAGGATAATGCTTCCGGGCAGCTTCTTGTCGTTGTACATTTCGTTTTGCTCCGCAATGCTCCGTTCAACCAACAAAACTTTCAGCTTTTCGCCATCAAAACCAAACACAACACAATCGACCGAAACGTGGGGATTGTATATATTTTCATTCGACATAATAATTCAGTTGATTTCTGGTACAAAAGTAAAATCATTTTTTGAAATTGCATCTATAAATATTATGTTATAAAACACATTTTCAATGTCTTGAATTATGTATATAATACAATAAGAAAAATTTCAAATTGTATTCTGTACAATAAGTACTTTTTGTACAATAAGGCTAAATAATCGAATATAAATAACTTGAACTTTACTGATTGAAATGAATGTTATTGTTGGGGTTTACAATAAGGAGGAAAATAGGACGATAAAAACATCTTGTTGACTACACTTTATTTTTTACATCAATTGCAGATAAACTTCAGAATTTAGTTTCCAATTTTTCTACGTTGTTTTATTCAGATGAAGATTCATTAAAAAAAAAAGGAATAAATCATTTGTGAAACAGTGATTTGGGAAGATATAGCTAAGATAGAGATGCTGCTTTGCTTTATTTTTGTGTAAAGCATGGCTTGTTTAGTCTTTTTTTCTAACTTTGCAACCGATTTTGGTATCGAGGTATTCATTCAGAAGCTTCGATAAAAGGGAATTCGGTGAAAATCCGAAACAGTACCCGCTGCTGTAAACTCTAACCTTACCCCAACCCTCTCCTTGAGGAGAGGGAGGAAGAGGAAAACGTATTGAACAACAACTTTGCCACTGAGGCTTCGATAACTCCTTTTACAGGAGCTAAAGAATGTCTTCGGGAAGGCGTTCAATCACGGGAGTAAGTCAGAAGACCTGCCATATCCGACAACTACATTTTTTGCTCTCGGGATTAACAGCAAAAGAGTATGAGCACTATTGGTGTGAGCATTCTTCATTCTTTTATTCAGTTTATCTGAATCTGTAATTGTATCCTGTGCATTTGATGAGTTGATTTTTTTTACAGTTGAAAATTTATTTATCTATTTAATAATCAATAAACAAAAAAATGAAATCATTTAAATTTTTATTTCCTTTGGCTTTTATGGCTTTTGTGGTAAGTTCGTGTCAGAAAGATGAAACAACAACAACCATTGTCGATTTTGAAGATGTTACATTAACTTCGGGTATTTCTGCAAGCACAAGTTTTACTTCGGGCAATTGTAAATTTAGCGGTAATCCTGTTGAGTTTTGGAATGGAGGCGTTCTTTGTTCATCAAAAAACGATACGGTTACCACCGGATATTTGAATCAGTTCAGCACCATAGCCGGATCGGGAGCTCTGAAATCAAAACAATTTGGAATAGTGTATGCTCCTGGATCTTTTACTTGTCTGGCAGACAAAGAGGGAAGCTACTCAATCGAAAGCATCATGGTTACCAATTCTACTTATGCCTATTTTGATATGAAAAACGGAAATGCACCTTACAGCAAGAAATTTGTTGCCGGCGATTGGTTTAAACTAACCATAAAAGGATATTATTCAAAAGCTGAAACGGCTGCTGTTGATGTTTATTTAGCCGATTTCAGAAACAATAAAAGTTTCCTGATGAAAGATTGGCAAAAAGTAAACTTGTCGGCAATGGGTAAAGTGGATTCTGTTGCTTTCAGTTTCAGTTCGTCGGATAATGGCGATTTTGGAATGAACACACCGGCATATGTGTGTATCGATAATATAGAATTTTCGCAGACGATTTCTGCAAAATAAGCAGCAAATGATACACTCATTTCTGAGCTAACACTATTAATTTATA
>CAYMHE010000115.1:0-7017 GCA_964390175.1 uncultured Paludibacter sp. | reverse complement strand
ACCGAAGGAAATTTATGTGTTTGTACCGAAGGACCAGTCTTTAATATTACAAAACTAAAATGGCAAATTTAAAAGTAAAATTAGGTAAATTACATTTGAAAAATCCGGTGATGACTGCATCGGGAACTTTTGGCTATGGTACCGAGTACTTAGACTTTGTTGATATGTCGCGAATTGGAGGTATAATTGTGAAAGGTACTACTCTTCGCGAGCGTCAAGGTAACCCATATCCTCGTATGGCAGAGACTCCTTCAGGCATGTTAAATGCTGTGGGACTGCAAAATAAGGGTGTCGACTATTTTATTGACCACATTTATCCATCTGTAAAGGATTTCGATACAAGTATATTTGTGAATGTGTCTGGTTCTACCATTGAAGACTACATTATAACTGCCGAAAAGTTAAATGATTTGCCAAAAGTACCCGGAATTGAATTAAATATTTCGTGTCCGAATGTAAAAGAAGGTGGAATGGCTTTTGGAACAAGTTGTTTGTCTGCTGCTCAGGTAGTTAAGGCTGTGCGAATGGTCTATAAAAATGAACTAATGGTGAAGCTTTCGCCGAATGTAACAGATATAGCGGAGATAGCTTTAGCTGTTGAGTCGGAAGGAGCTGACTCTATATCACTGATTAATACACTTTTAGGAATGGCAATCAATGCTGAGCAACGAAAACCGGTACTTTCGACGATTACAGGTGGTTTATCGGGGCCAGCAGTGAAACCAATTGCGCTCAGAATGGTTTGGCAAGTGGCTCAGGCAGTCAAAGTTCCTGTAGTCGGAATGGGTGGAATAATGAATGCTACGGATGCTATTGAGTTTTTGTTGGCGGGTGCCACCGCTATCCAGATTGGTACAGCCAACTTCATCGATCCCACGGTTACAATGAGTGTTTTAGATGGGATTGATGAATATCTGCAGCGTCACAATTATAATGACGTGAATGACATAATAGGCAAGCTTGAAATTTAGAATCTATGCATTTTAGTTTAGGAAAAAAACTATGATGCTGATTAACAACTAAATTTATTGAAAGGCAATCCCAAAATATAGTTTATTGTCTTTCAATAAGATACATACTACAAACACCAAAGGTAAAACTACGGTATTTAATCAGTTTAAAATTATTTTGTTGTAAAATTGCAATCAGGTTTTTTCCGTTGGGGAAAGCGTGCATCGAAGCAGTTAAATAATCGTAAGCCCTACTATCAGTCGACAGATACTTTGACGTCATACGAACAAAAACGCGGGTATATAGTTGGTATGCTTTGAGTAAGAATCCTTTTTGAGGCTCATTCATTTCAATAATAAGCAGATGTCCGCCTGGTTTTAAAACCCTGTAAATCTGCTGTAAACTTTCATTCAATCGTTCGAAATTGCGAATTCCAAAAGAAATGGTTGCTGCATCAAAGTTGTTATCGGGGAAAGTAAGCGAAGCGCAATCCTGAATTTCGAAATGAATTTTGCCCGAAAGTCCGGCTTTTTCTACTTTCTTAGTACCAATTTCCATCATTTTGTCAGAAATATCAACTCCTGTAACGTGCTCAGGTTGAAGATATTTGAAGGCTTTTATTCCTACATCTCCAGTTCCAGTGGCTATATCTATAATTTGTTTAGGATCATATGGTTTTAACGTATTTAGCGCTCTTTTTCGCCAAATACGTGCCATGCCCCACGACATAATATCATTAAATTTGTCGTACTGCCCCGAAATAGTATTAAACATTCTCGACAATTGCGGAGTTTTGTCCTCGCTTTCGTTGTAAGGTTTTACTTTGGTATAGTCGGAGATGCTTTTCTTTTTGCTCATAATAAGTATTTTAATTATACTTTAAATCAGAAATTATTTTGTAGCCGGAACTGTTTTTGAGCTTTTCATTATCAACCAAATACCCCAAATTATAAAAGGTATGCTTAGTACTTGCCCCATATTCAGCAACATACCCGATTCAAAAGCTTCCTGATTCAATTTTATAAATTCAAGCAGAAAGCGGGTTCCAAAAATACCGATTAAAAAAACTCCAAATATTAAACCTGTCTTTTTAAAGGCTTGTTTGTTCCAGTATAACCACCATGTAATGCCGAATGTAACAAGACAATAAAGCATTTCGTAAATCTGAGTTGGGTGCATTGGTTCTGTTTGCCCGTCGCGAACAAAGATAAAGCCCCAGGGAAGCGATGTTGCACTACCATATATTTCGGAATTCATTAGGTTGCCGAGACGAATGGCCGCACCTGTAAGAGCAGCGCCTATTACCAAGCGGTCGAGCACCCATATAAATCCTTTTTTTGATATATTTTTATTGTAAAGGTATGTTGATATCAGAATTCCAATAGCGCCTCCGTGGCTCGCTAAACCACCTCTCCACACATATAATAATTCCCAGGGATGTGAAAGATAATGATTTCCGTAGTTAAATGTGATACCAAGGAAGCCAACAGGCTCAGTAAGCGGCTTCCATTCGTAAAAGAAGCAGTGTCCTAAACGTGCTCCAACAATTGTTCCTATAACTGTATATATGAATAGTTTATCTATCCAAACATCTGGTAATTTCTCGTTTTTATAAAGTTTCTGGACTACAACCAAAGCCAGCCAAATCCCAATAGCCCACAACAAACCGTACCAACGAACAGTGAGAGAACCTATACTGAATAATTCAGGGTCTACATTCCATGTAATATAGTTTAAAAGCATAATAATGTTTATAGAGTGAGTTGAAAATCAAGGCTAAAACCAGCAAAGCAATATTTACTTTTCTGGTTTTAGCCTTTTGATTATGAATTAATTTGCACCATGGCAATTCTTATACTTCTTTCCGCTACCGCAAGGACAAAGATCATTTCTGCCTACTTTTTTCTCAACACGGATTGGTTCGCTGCGTTGTAATTCGCGGGTATCTTGCTTTGTTGGATCTTGCGAAGCTGGCCTATTGCTCGAGATTTCGTCTTTTTGCGTTCTTAAGCGGCTTAAGTCCATTCTTTGTGTCGGACGTGCTTCTCTTACTTGTTCGGGTTCCCTGATTGGAATTTGTCCGCGCATTAAAATCGATAATACTTTACGGTTCATTGCATCAATCATTTCTTTGAACAAGCCATAAGATTCTAATTTATAGATCAATAATGGATCTTTTTGCTCATAACTTGCATTTTGAACCGAATTTCTCAGTTCATCCAGTTGGCGAAGGTGTTCTTTCCATTCATCATCGATTACATAAAGTAATGTTTGTTTCTCAAATGATTTTATAACCTCCTTGGCTTGAGTATCGTAGGCTGTTTTAAGATGCGTTGTTACATTAAAAACACGCTTTCCGTCAGTCACCGGAACAAGTATGTTTTCGTATTGTTGACCTTGCTTTTCGTAAACTTGTTTGATTACAGGATATGCTACACCTGCTAATTTGTCCATTTTACGTTTAAAAGTGGCTAAAGCTGCTTCTGCTACCTGATGTACAAGTTCATTGCTTCTCGTTGAAGAAAAAGTGTCCTTGTCGAACGGAGCTTCCATTGCATAAACTTTAAGCAGGTCTTCGTTCAATAAATCGAAGTCGTTACTGTTTTTTGCGCTCTCTACCGTACTTTCAGCAACATCATATATCATATTGGTGATATCTACTCCAATACGCTCACCCATAAGTGCGTGTAAACGTTTACTGTAAATGACTTCACGCTGAGAATTCATCACATCATCATATTCGAGAAGTCGTTTACGTATACCAAAGTTATTTTCTTCTACTTTTTTTTGTGCACGTTCAATTGATTTCGAGATCATGGAGTGTTCAATCATTTCACCTTCTTCGAAACCAAGCTTGTCCATTATACCCGAGATACGTTCGGAACCAAATAAACGCATTAATTCATCCTCGAGCGAAACATAGAAAACCGAAGAGCCTGGATCACCCTGACGTCCGGCACGTCCGCGCAACTGGCGGTCGACACGACGGCTTTCGTGGCGTTCGGTTCCTAAAATAGCCAAACCTCCTGCATCTTTCACTTCCTGAGTAAGTTTAATATCGGTACCACGACCAGCCATGTTGGTAGCAATGGTTACTATTCCTTTTTGACCAGCTTCGGCCACAATGTCAGCTTCACGTTGGTGTAGCTTGGCATTCAATACGTTGTGTTTTATTTTTCGCCCGTTCAGCATTCGGCTAAGTAATTCCGAAATTTCCACCGAAGTAGTTCCGACTAACACCGGCCGTCCGGCAGCCACAAGTTTATCAATTTCCTCGATTACAGCTTGGTATTTCTCACGTTTTGTTTTGAAAACACGATCCTCCATATCATTTCGCGAAATAGGACGATTAGTAGGGATTACTACTAC
Source organism: uncultured Paludibacter sp. (assembly GCA_964390175.1). Lineage (GTDB taxonomy): Bacteria > Bacteroidota > Bacteroidia > Bacteroidales > Paludibacteraceae > Paludibacter. The sequence continues at coordinate 2,697 of CAYMHE010000115.1, read as the reverse complement.
ATCAAGTTTGTAGATGTCCCATAACTCACCTGCTTCTGTTTCTGCCGTACCGGTCATTCCTGATAGTTTGTGATACATACGGAAGTAATTCTGCAATGTAATTGTTGCAAATGTTTGTGTGGCAGCTTCAATGGTCACACGTTCTTTGGCTTCGATCGCCTGATGTAAGCCATCCGAATACCGACGACCTTCCATGATACGACCGGTTTGTTCGTCAACAATTTTTACTTTGTTTTCAATCACAACGTATTCTATATCTTTTTCGAATAAAGAATAAGCTTTAAGTAATTGATTTATAGTATGTACACGTTCAGATTTAATTGCATAATTCTGATTAATCTCGTCTTTCTTATTTTGACGTTCTTCCAGAGTTAAAGTATTGTCTTTTTCGATATCAGCAACTAAACTTCCTACATCGGGCAAAATAAAGAACTGAGCATCTTCACTATCATCTGTAATCAGATCAATACCTTTATCGGTAAGTTCGATTGATTTATTTTTTTCGTCGATAACAAAATACAAAGGATCAGTAGCAATATGCATATTTCGGTTGTTTTCCTGCATATAAAACTCCTCTGTTTTAAGTAACTGGGCTTTTATACCTTGTTCGCTTAGGAATTTAATCAAAGGTTTGTTGTTGGGCATTCCTTTGTATGAACGGAACAGCGCAAGCGCACCTTCTTCTTGCTGTTTTTTGTCTTCCGATTTTAATAAATTACGGGCATCAGCTAAATATTTGGTTGCCAGATTTTTTTGTGTATTAACAAGTCTTTCTACTTTTGGGCGTAATTCTTCGAAAAGTTGGTCATCGCCTTTAGGTACAGGACCCGAAATAATCAAAGGAGTTCGTGCATCATCGATCAATACAGAATCCACCTCATCCACGATAGCGTAATTATGTTTCCTTTGCACCAGGTCGGCCGGACTTGTAGCCATGTTATCGCGCAGATAATCAAAACCAAATTCGTTGTTAGTACCAAATGTGATATCGGCCATATATGCCTGTCGGCGTTCTTCGGAGTTCGGACGGTGTTTGTCAATACAATCCACCGATAAACCATGGAACATATAAAGTGGTCCCATCCATTCCGAGTCACGTTTCGACAAATAATCGTTGACTGTAACAACATGAACTCCATTGTGAGTCAATGCATTAAGGAATACAGGTAAGGTAGCTACCAAAGTTTTACCTTCACCGGTTGCCATTTCAGAAATTTTACCTTTGTGCAAAACAACACCACCAAACAGCTGTACATCGTAATGTACCATTTCCCATTTAATAAGGTTTCCGCCGGCAGTCCACTGGTTTTTATAATGGGCTTTATCGCCCTGAATGTATACAAAATCGTGTTTTGTTGCTAAATCACGGTCGAAATCGGTAGCATTTACAATAATTTCGGCATTTTCGCTTAAACGACGGGCAGTGTCTTTTATGATTGCAAAAGCAACCGGAAGGATTTCTTCCAACACTACTTCGTATTTTTCGGTTACTTCTTTTTCAAGTTTATCAACTTCGGCATATATTTTTTCGCGAAGATTAATTTCGACATCTTCAATAGATGCCTTTAGTTCAGCTATCCTTGCAATTTCAGGAGCAACAAACTCCTTGATTTGTTGTTTCAGAGCTTCTGATTTTGCTCTTAATTCATCGTTCGATAAGTTTTTAATAGACGCATAGGCTAGTTTTACTTTTTCTACATATGGTTCTATTTCTTTGAGGTCACGTTGAGCTTTGTTACCGAAAAATTTCTTTAAAACGTCATTAAATCCCATGATATATTAGTTATGTTTTATTTTATCTGTCAGTGTAATTTTGAAAAAAAATACCGACAAAGATACTTATTTTTATTTGGAAATGTCTGAGCTGCGTTAATTATTTAGTGCGATTGCTTTATACAAAAAACGCTCCGATATTACCCGAAGCGCATTTAGTTGAAGCCTGTAGAAAAAGAGTATTTATTTAAAATTCAGATATACAGATAAATGTATTACTTTTCCATATTTAAAATATCAAATATCTTTTATCAATATTTTTTCTGCCATTAATTCCGATTTTTGTCGTATTTCATTTGTTTTATGCCAAAAAGTGTCAAGCAGTTCATTTTTGTTCGTCAAAAAGTTCTCGGAACCATACGATTCAAGTTTATCGAATAATAAATTTATTGTCAGTTGATGAATGTCGATGGAAGGTTGATAAGTTTTTAGTCGTTTCGCATCATAAAACACCTCAATCAATACGTTGGCTTCTGTCAGTTTGGAGAGAATATTATTCACAAGCCTTATTGGTAATCTATATTCAGCTGCAATCTGGTTTGATGATAATGGAGGTGATTGCGATTCGTATTGTTTTACAATGACATAAGTAATAAAAAGTGAGAGGAAATTTTTATAACGATGACTTATATTTCTGGAATCGATCTCATATTCATAATTCTGAATATTTTGCGAAGCATAGGAAATTTCGGCTCCCAGCAATACAATGAGACAGGAAATCTGAATCCATAAAAGCAACAACGGTATAGCAGCAAAGCTACCATACACAACGTTATAACGCGAGAGGTAAACCTGGCCGTTGATGTATAAAATCTGAAAAATCTGAAATGCAGACCCGGCAATTATTCCTGCAATCATTGCATTTACAAATTTCACTCTGGTGTTTGGAATCACCAGGTACATGATTGTGAAAATGACCCAATT
>CAYMHE010000114.1:5816-7036 GCA_964390175.1 uncultured Paludibacter sp. | reverse complement strand
ATACATAGTGGCGCACAAAGCCATCAAAGATATTTCCATTTGGTTTGGCAGCAAACTGTCCATCAACCTGCTGGTGCCTGTTCCCGAGAAAATAATAGTGAGTAAAGCCCGCGTTGCCGAATTTAAAACATGGTACATGCAAATGTAGGCAAAGGTAAAGGCGCAGGCTAAGAATAAGAACAAGAGAAAGGCGGAGGCAATGAATTAGGATTAATTTTTCCCAGCTCTGCCTTAGCCTATGCCTGTGCCTTCGCCTACGCTTCCAGCAAGCTCATCATTAACTCAATATCTTTTACGCCTTCGGCAAATGTACTCTGTGGCTCAGCTCCCGAAACGATAGAGTTATAGAAATCCCGGAACTGACAGAGATAACTATCAGACAAATCGATAGTGGCAAGCAACTCTACCTTATTTTGAGAATAAAGCTTCAATTCATCATTCTCGAAACAAATACTGCCGTTCTTGCCCAGCACCAACAATCTGTTCTGCTCAAAACCATTTGTACTGTAGCAAAGATTCAGATTTCCTGTTACTCCGTTTTCGAAAACAAGCGTCGATATCAAAGTATCAATTGTTCCAATGGCCGGATTCACCGATTTTGTTGCCGATACTTTGGTTTTCACATCCCCAAAAATCATTCGCAAAGCAGCTACATTGTGAATTCCACCATCGAAAATAAAACCACCCGGATATTGATTGTTCATGCGCCAGGGAGTGGCATATTTATTATCGGTATGCAGGCTTTTATAATCGTTCCAGCAAAATGAAATCACTTCGCCTATCGCATTGTCGGCCATCAACTCTTTTATTTTCGTAAAGGCCTTATGATACCTGAAATTTTCGGCCAACAAGAGCACCTGATTGTTTTGCGGTAAGAAATCGCGTAACACTTTTGCTTCGTCGAGGCTTGCAGCCAGGGGTTTTTCGAGCAAAACGTGCTTGCCGCTTGCTATAGCAAGCCGGGCCATTTGGTAGTTCAGTTCAATGGGCACCGCCACCACAACTGCATCTACATTTTTATCGGCCAATAATTCATCTACTGTATCGTAAACTACCGTGGCCTTGCATTTCTTTGCAAAAGCTTCGGCTTTGTTCCTACTGCGGTTACACACTGCAGCAACACTGAATTTGTCACCGAGCTGTTCTATTGCAGGCCAGTGTAAATCGTTGGCAGCTATACCTGTGCCAATAAATCCGAGCGAAATTGTTTTGTTTTCCAT
>CAYMHE010000114.1:2915-5716 GCA_964390175.1 uncultured Paludibacter sp. | reverse complement strand
GGCATAATTGAAATAATTTCTTTTGAATTGATATGGCCCAGTTTTTCCTGAGCAAAGAGTCCTAAAGGTAATGCGCAAAGCATTATGAGAGTTAATTTCTTGAACATGATTGTTGATTTATTTTATTATTTATTATTTCGTTTTTTTATAAGGGCTACAAATTTAAAAAATTATTTTGAATAGCCCAACTTTGTTAGAATCAAATCGCTGATATCTAATTTTGGAGAAGTGAAAATAACATTCATTGATGAACTTTTGTCGAACACAAGGCTCAGGTCTTTTTCCTTACTTACATCCTGGATAGCTGCATACACTTCATCCTGAATAGGCTTCATCAAACTCTGCCTTTTTTTAAAGAGTTCTCCTTCGGTTCCGAAATAAGTACGTTTGAGCTCCTGAGCAGCTTTTTCCTTGCTCACTATTTCTTCTTCGCGTTTCACCTTCATGTCCTCCGAAAGAAATACGAGTTCGGTCTGATAGTTTTTATACATACTTTGTACTTCCTGCATCTTGGCTTCCACTTCCGATTGCCATTTTTTCGAAATCTGATTCAATTGCTCGTTTGCCGTTTCGAAAGCCGGAATATTCTTCATAATATATTCCATATCAACCATTGCAAATTTCTGAGCGTTTCCTGCAAAACTTATTCCTGCCAATAAGCAGAGCGTGAAAATTACTTTTTTCATATTGTTCTAATATTGAATTTAAATAACTAATCCGGATTGATTGATATAATACAAATACTCTGCCAAATTAAACCGATCCATTAACAAAGTCCATAAACCACAATGAATCAGCAGATTGAAAAATAAGATTTATAATTCCTGACCAAGCACAAAGTGGAACTGACTTCCGCCTTTGTCGAAACCATACGCCCAGTCGATACCCATCATACCGACCATAGGTAAGAAAATACGAACTCCGACACCAGCCGAACGTTTCAGGTCGAAAGGATTGTATCCTTTTATCGAACTAAAGGCATTACCGGCTTCGAGGAACGTGAGTGCATAAATGGTGGCCGATTGCTCAAGCGATAAAGGATAACGAAGCTCCATTGTAAACTTATTATACAAATAGCCGGCATACGAACCTGTAACACCATTGTATGGAGTCAACGATCCGCTTTCGTAACCACGCATAGCCACATAATCGGTTCCATAACTTGTGTACGCTGACATTCCATCACCTCCCATGTAGAAAGTTTCGAATGGCGATTTCACATTTTTGTTGTAATGACCAAGGTAAGAGAACATCACACGGCTCATCAACACCAGCGATTTATCGTTGGTAGTAAGCGGAGTAAACATTTTACCCGAGAAAGTCCATTTGTGATATTCAATCCATTTATACTTTTCCTGATCGGACAAGTCGGAACTATAATCTTTTCCGTTAAAGCTCGAATAAGGAGGTGTAAATTTCAATCCCAGAGAGAAAGAAGATCCCCGACGGGTATAAATAGGATTATCAATTGAATTACGGCTTAAAACAAGATTCAGACTGAGGTTATTAAAATGTCCCTCTGTCATTGGGAACATAGATTTGTACCAATCGTTCAACATAAAGAGCTGATACGACATTTCGCCATAGAAGGTAAAAAAGTCATCAGGCCAGTTCAAACGTTTACCATACCCTATTGTAGCTCCAATCGTACGCATGTATTTGTCCGGGTCGGTTTCGGTTTCGTACATCGACGAGTTACCATAACTATTTCCGTAGCTACTGCCGTAACCACCGTAACTGCCGTAACCGTAACCACCATAGCCCGAATAAGAACTCATACTACTCAAATACCTATCGCTGATGCTGGACTGACTTGAATAATAGATGGACGACGACAATGAATTAGGTCTTTTACCTCCTAACCATGGTTCAAGAAACGAAAGACTAACCGATGAATAAGACGATCCGTTTGTACGCGCATTGAGCGAGAAAGTTTGTCCTTCGCCCTGAGGTACGATGCGGTAAGTTTCAGGACGGAATAAATTCTGGATAGCAAAGTTACTGAATTTAAGTCCGATACTTCCCACAATACCTGTTGAACCCCATCCTGCCGAGAATTCAACCTGGTCGCTCCCTTTGGTTTCGAGTTCGTAGGTAACGTCTACTGTTCCATTTTCAGGGTTGGGTTGAATGTCTGGTTTTAGTTTTTCCTGATCGAAATGTCCCATTTGAGCTAATTCACGCAACGAACGCATGATATCAGACTGGCTGTAAAGCTGACCCGGTTTTGTACGTAGCTCGCGGCGCACCACATGTTCGTAAACACGTGTATTCCCTTTGATGCCGATTTCGTTGATTGTAGCGGGTTTTCCTTCGTAAATACGCATTTCGAAGTCGATAGAATCGTTGTCGATTTGTACTTCTACAGGTTCTATGTTCGAAAATAAATACCCGCGGTCCTGATAAAGCTTACTCACCGCTTCGTTTTCGTCGGTTTGTAAACGTTCCATCAAATGCTTGTGATTGTACACATCTCCTTTTTTAATGCCAAGTATAGCATCGAGATAATCGTAGGGGTAAATTGTATTACCAATCCATTTGATGTTGCGGAAATAATATTTTTTGCCTTCGTTTACAGTGATGTAAACACTCACCGTTTTATCGTCGAAGCGCACCACGCTATCAGCCACAATGTAAGCATCGCGGTATCCGATTTCGTTATATTTGTCGATAAGTGCAATTTTATCTTTTTCGTATTCCTCTTTTACAAACTTTTTGGTACGGAAGAAGTTTCTCCAGTTCCTATCGTTTGTTTTCTTCATTGTTTTATTAATCTGATTGAATGATAAAACATTATTTCC
>CAYMHE010000114.1:0-2815 GCA_964390175.1 uncultured Paludibacter sp. | reverse complement strand
CCATACTTTGCCATCTGCAATTTTAGTTGCATATATTTTCACGTCCGAGAACAAACCTTGCCTCATAAAAAGCTTTACTGCCTTTGAAATGGCCTCGCCGGGAACACTTACGATATCGCCGACCGAAAGACCCGAAAAACCAACAAGAAGAAAATCCTCGTAATTATCGGCTCCTGTAATTGTAATCTCGGCAATTTCGTATTTCGGATTAGCATTTGAGTAAACAATTTCCGGTAGTTTTGAAGTATCATTTTCATTCACTGTCTGACCAATAACAATTTGTCCAAAAGCCATGAAAAATGTAAAAAGAAAAAGAATTTTGTATTGCATAAAGGAGGTTATGATAATTCGAAGTGCATGTTATGATTTAATATTTTATTTTCCGAACCTGCGTTCGCGCTGTTGGAAATCGCAAATGGCTTCAAAAAAGTTTTCTTTTCTGAAGTCAGGCCAATGAGTCTGCGTGAAATACATCTCGGTATAAGCAATTTGCCAAAGCAAAAAGTTACTGATTCTGAATTCTCCACTTGTGCGGATCAGCAAATCAGGATCAGGAATTGATTTTGTAGTGAGATATGAAGCTACGAGTTCGTCATTTATCTGGTCGACCCGAAGCATACCTTTACAAATATCAACGTTTATTTTCTTTATGGCATCCATAATTTCCCAACGTGCCGAATAGCTCAACGCCAACACCAGACTCAACCCATTGTTTTTGGCTGTATCGTCGATGCAACGTTGCAGTTTATCACCGGCGGACTGAGGCAAACGGCTTAAATCGCCAATAGCATGCAGACTTACATTGTTTTTATTTAAGGTTGGAGTTTCCTTTTCGATTGTATCAATAAGTAATTCCATCAACGCATCTACCTCCTGCTGAGGTCGACCCCAGTTTTCGGTTGAAAACGCATAAAGTGTAAGGTACTTAATGCCAATTTCGGCAGCAGCTTCCGTTACTTCGCGCACAGAAGTCACACCATTCTGATGTCCGAAAATCCGATCATAACCACGCTCTTTGGCCCAGCGGCCATTCCCATCCATAATAATGGCAACGTGCTGTGGTAAGCGGTCAGCATCAATTTTTTCCTTAAAAGTTGGCATATCTGTATTTATGTTCTTTTTTTTCAAAATAAAAAAAATCAGAATGACTCGCTTGAGCAGTCACACTTCTTTTTCCATATGTTCAATGTTATCCCTACACTCAGTGTCGACAACATATCGTTATTAAAAATATTGGTTCCGTTCAGTCCCGCATGATCATTAAAATCAGCCTTACCTTCCAGATTATCGTTAAACATCAGTCGATTGCTCCACATGATATTCAGGTTCAGCCGATCGCCAAGCATCGCTTTAAATCCCACTCCAAATGGTAAACTCATTGTAGCAACCGAATTACCCAACGCTCCTCCTACTCCTGCAAATATGAACGGTGTAAAAGTTTTACTGAAAGGCAGATATTCTTTTCGTTCGTAACTGAAAAAATTGAATTCTCCGGCCAAATCAAAAGCATTTACTCTGTTGTTGAATGGTGTAATTACATTGTCAACTATTCCTTTTCCAACCACTATTCCTTTTCCAACCACTATTGTAGAGTTCCAGCTCAAATGAGCTGCCAAACGCGGATTAAACTTTTGACGGTAAATCAATCCATAACTTAACTGAGCGTTTTTAAACAAAACGTTATTTGCATCGCCCAAATAATACGAAGTCCCACCATGCACGCCAATTTCGGCGAAGTAAGTATCTTCCTGAGCATTCACCAGCCCTGCTAACAGTAATAAAAATCCTGTTATTGCGTACCTAATTAATTTAAAATTCATTTTTTGTGTTGTATGAGTTTAAGTAATCAGATAAACAACGATTTTATTTCATATAAATTTTATACTTCAGCCCAAAAACCTGCAACAAAAGTAATGATTATCTTTTAATATCGACTAAAAGCACTCATACTGATTGTACTATTTAACAAAATATTGCAAAAATAGTGAGATTGTTGCATTAACGGCTTCTATATTTAAAAATGCTGTATTTTAATGCATCAGCTTTAATTGACCGAGCGCCTTGTTTTCCTTATTGGTCATGTCGGCCCTGAGTTCAGGCGATTTATCATCGTTACCACATAAATGCAGGATACCATGAATTAAAATCCTGTGTAATTCTGTTTCAAAATCAGCACCATACTCATCTGCATTCGACTTTACAGTGTCGAGGCTAATAAAAATATCGCCCGAAATTGTATTTCCTGTTGTATAATCAAAAGTAATTATATCAGTGTAATAATCGTGCTCAAGGTATTGATTATTGACTTCGAGTATCTTTTGGTCGTCACAAAACACATAAGCAATATCTCCCGTTTTTTTACCATAACCGTCAGCTATCTCTTTGATCCAACGATTGATCCTTTGCTTCTGGAGCGCTGGCATTTTCACATTTTCGGCTATATACTGAATCATTGAGTCTTTATAATTTTACAATTTAATAAAAAAAAGATAAACAACACATTAGTGATTTTATGAATATGACATTGTATTGTTCTGATTTCTTCATCCTATACCTTGTCAGGTATTTTTATTTTATAATTTTTATTCGCTGACCGATATTAATTTTCGATCCCTTGATGTTGTTCCATCTTCTCAGTTTAGCGAGCGAAACTCCATGTTTATTGGCAATATAGCCCAGGGTCTGTCCTTTTTTCACTTTATGATAAATCACCCTTCCTGAACCTCCGGGCGACACCGATGTACTTATTTGTTGAATTTCTATTTCACTCCGGCGGTTATGAATCAACGAATCGGCCTTGTACGAAACTACATTG
>CAYMHE010000113.1:2007-7202 GCA_964390175.1 uncultured Paludibacter sp. | reverse complement strand
TTTTTTTGTTATTAGAACCTGACAAAATAAATTTGATTCCATCACAAACTTGTGTGGTGAGAATCACGTTACGGATTAGCTTTTCTTCATATTTAATTTGTTTTAATTAATTACAACTCGTTTTACGCATTATTGATGCAAATTTGGAAAAATAATTTGTTTTCTTAGAAAATTGTCAAAAACACGTCATAAGAGGTCCTAATTAACCCTTTATGCCGTATTTATTTTTATCCATTTTATCTAAAAAGCACTGATTTCAACAGTTTACTCAACAATTCATTGCTCTTTTAACTCGCGTAACGCACATTTATTGGCGTTGTTTTGTGAAAAATATCGTGCAAAACTATAACAATTAAATGAATTACACAATAATTTGGAATATTATTTAATCGAAAATTATAAAACTTTACTAATTTATGTTGTATTTGCACTTTATTTCAGCCCTTCAATTGCCTAAGCGACACATTTTAGCGTTTTTAAATCACTTACAGAACTTATATTTCGTTGGAATGAGCTACTTATTTGCAAAGCTAAAAAAATATTTTGAATTTCGGCTCTCTTTTTCAGTACTTTTTTTTGTTTTTTTTTGCTTTTTCTTTAGCGTTATCAACAAAAAAACATAAGTTAATCAACATAATCTATTCCAATAGCTCTTATTGCAACTTAATATCAAACTTTCTAACAATACAAACACACTTTTTGTTTGTGAAAATTACCAATTATTATTCTGCAGTAACAATTCTTTGTCTGTTTTCAGTCACGATTCACCAAAACGGGCGCTACAAATTTTCCAATATTTATTCTTTTTCGAAACGCAAATTTATTAGTTTTTTCGTTATTTCAAGCCATTAAAAAGATATTTATCTGTTTTTTTTTGCAAAATATCTCGTTTTTATAATTCACCCCTTCAGGAAAGGCCTAAAACAAGGGTGATGCAAAAAAAATAAATTCAATTCTAAAACATGATTTTATAGCTTTGCTACCATATTTAGTTAAATAACTATCCTTTTTACCCTCATGGACGCAAAATAACAAGATCAAAAATCTTAAATCGCAAATAAAAAAAAGGAACACGTGTAACAGAATTATAAATCGTGCCAAATCATTTTTTTTATTCAACCTTCATGATTTTTTCCGGAAGCTTATCCGGCGGCAATAACTTTCCTAAAACCGCATCACTTAAAACTCCTTCTGGAGCAAAATTTCAATCAACACAAAAGTCAGGAAGATTTTTTCAAAAGAGCAATCTTTTTGAACATTGCTTAACATCGGACTATCGAAAATCGTATTTTGAATAAATTATGGGTAGCACATAACGCTACGAGCACTCAATAACGATCAAAAAAATTTAATTGCACTAAAATCTGTCGCCAGTACTTTTATTTTGAAAAACATATCCTATATTTGCAAATAAAAAGCATAAATATTCTAATTTATCGCTTTCGCACAAACATAACCTTAGATCACAAATACATGCAAAACATTTCTCAACCGGTATTTCGCTATGGCGAAGACCAACTCACTATAGGCCGTGCACTTCATCTGGCGCGTGGCATTGAAAAAGGAATTCTAACTGCCGAAACCCGCGACAGGATAGACAAAAACCGAAAAACAGTTGAACGCATAGTACACAAAAAGAAAATAGTGTATGGCATCAACACCGGCTTTGGCCCTTTGTGCACCACACTCATTGGCGAAGAAGACACGCGTAAACTTCAATACAACCTTTTGATGAGTCACAGTGTAGGGGTGGGCAACTCAATAGATCCTGAAATTGCCACACTGATGATGATACTGAAAGTGCATGCGCTCTGCAAAGGCTATTCGGGCATCTCTATCGACACTGTAGAGCGTATTTTATGGCACATCGACAACAAAGTAACCCCTTGTGTTCCCGAACAAGGTTCGGTTGGGGCTTCGGGCGACTTAGCGCCACTGTCACACTTGTTTCTTCCTCTTATAGGCATGGGAAAAGTGATACACAACGGACAAATCAGGGAAATGTCCAAAGTACTGAAAGAATTCAAAATGAAACCAGTACTTCTCGGTCCAAAAGAAGGCCTTGCACTGATCAACGGAACGCAATTTATGAGTGCTCATGCCATTGTACTCCTCGAAAAATTCCAGAACTGTCTCGACCATGCCGACATTATTGCCGCTATGAACCACGAAGCCATGATGGGATCGGTAAAATGTTTTGATGAAGAACTTCATAGCCTTCGCCCCTACTCAGGCAGTGTGTATGTAGCCAAACGAATGCGCATCCTGCTTCAGCATTCTCAAATCCTGACTTCACATAAAAAATGTTCGCGCGTGCAGGATCCCTATTCGCTCCGCTGCATACCTCAGGTACACGGAGCATCCCGCAATGCCTGGCTACATTTGAAAGAAACAATGCTCACTGAGATCAATTCGGTGACCGACAATCCCATTATTTTCTCCGAGGACAAAACAATCAGTGGTGGACATTTCCACGGACAACCCATTGCCATGCCTATTGACTATGCAGGACTGGCGGCATCTGAATTAGGAAATATAGCCGACCGACGCATTTATCTCTCGATGATGGAAAGTGTTCCCGGCTTGCCCAAACTACTGATGGAACATACAGGATTAAATTCAGGCTTTATGATTTTACAATACAGCACCGCTGCATTGGCCAGCGAGAACAAAACACTCTGCTTTCCGGCCAGCGCCGATAGCATTCCTACTTCACTCGGTCAGGAAGACCATGTGAGTATGGGTGCTGTAGGTGTCAGGAAAAGCCTGAGGATAGTGCAGAATCTTGAAAAAATTTTGGCGATTGAAATGCTGACAGCAGCACAGGGATTTGATTTTCGCAAACCCTTGAAATCAGGCGTCCTGCTCGAAAAAGCACACAAAATCATTCGCAAACAAATTACTTTTGCCGATACCGACCGCCTGTTTTCGGAAGATATAGAAAAGGCAATAGCATTATTGCAGTCGAAAACAATTATTAAAGAATTAAACCTCGCTGCACAGAAACATCAGTTGGATTTTAAAAACGAAGACCATGAATTATTCGGAATTTATTGAAAAATACGCTACTCATCCACATTATGTAGCGCCAACAGGGACTACTTTACACGCGCGATCGTGGCAAACCGAAGCCCCGCTGCGTATGTTGCTCAACAACCTGAACGCCGAAGTAGCTGAAGATCCCGCACACCTAATTGTATATGGTGGAACTGGTCAGGCTGCCCGCAACCCCGAAGCGGTGAAAGACATTATCCGTATCCTGCTTGAAATGGATGAGCAGCATTCTCTATTGATTCAGTCGGGTAAGCCCATTGGACTGATCCGCTCCCACCCTCAAGCTCCACGCGTATTGATAGCAAATAGTAATCTTGTACCAGCCTGGGCCAACTGGGAGCATTTTGAAGAACTTAAAGCGCGGGGATTAATGATGTATGGGCAAATGACAGCCGGAAGCTGGATTTATATTGGTTCGCAGGGCATTTTACAAGGTACCTACGAAACTTTTGCCGAATGTGGCCGTAAATATTTCGGCGGAGATATGAAACATAAACTCATCGTCTCGGGCGGAATTGGCGGCATGAGCGGCGCTCAACCGCTTGCTGCGACCATGACAGGCGCTACCTATCTGGGAGTCGACATAGATCCCCAACGCATTAAAAAGCGCCTCGAAACACGCTACATCGACAAAATGACCTACGACTACGACGAGGCCATTCGATGGACGCTCGAAGCAAAAGCAGATGGCAAGGCACTTTCGGTTGGTTTAGTGGGCGATATAGGCGATGTTTTGCAAAAATTACTGAATGATAATATTATTCCCGATGTGCTGACCGATCAAACTTCGGCTCACGATCCGCTGAACGGATATGTGCCGCATGGAATGACGCTCGATGCAGCACTCAGTTTGCGCAGTTCGAATCCTGAGGAATATAAAAAACATTCGCTCAAGAGTATGGCCCGCCATGTAGGCTTTATGCTTGAAATGCAACATCGGGGTGCTATTACGTTCGACTACGGTAATAATCTGCGGGAATATGCAAAACAGGGAGGCGAAGCCAATGCTTATGATTTTGATGGATTTGTTCCAAAATTCATACGTCCTCTCTTCTGCGATGGAAAAGGGCCATTCCGTTGGGTCGCACTTTCGGGAGACCCCGAAGATATTTATACAACCGATCGCGAATTAATGAAGTTATTCCCTGAAAACAAACACTTAATAAACTGGCTGACAGAAGCACAGGAGAAAGTTGAATTTCAGGGACTTCCAAGCCGTATTTGCTGGCTCGGAATGGGAGAAAGAGAAAAAGCCGGCTTATTATTCAATGAATTGGTAAGAACCAAAAAGCTAAAAGCCCCTATAGTTATTGGTCGCGACCATCTCGATTGCGGTTCTGTGGCTTCGCCCTATCGCGAAACCGAAGGCATGCTCGACGGTTCGGATGCTGTGTCCGACTGGCCTTTGCTGAATTTGATGGCCAACACAAGTGGCGGCGCTACCTGGGTTTCGTTTCATCACGGTGGAGGTGTAGGCATGGGCTACTCGCAACATGCAGGTATGGTGGTGGTAGCGGATGGAACAGATCAAGCCGCCGAATGCCTGAAGCGTGTATTGTACAACGATCCTGCCATGGGCGTTTTTCGCCATGCTGATGCAGGATACGAGAAGGCCTTAGAAAATAAAAAGCTTTTAAACCCATGATTCATTTGTAACGGACTTAATAAATTCATGCAGGCCACTTCCACTTTAAAAAAAGAACGAAGATGACATTTTACAACAGGAACAAAGACGCTCAATCCTCAATAAATCAAGCATTGACGGAATCAGAGGCATATATTATCTCAGGACCGTTTACTCAACTTCTTACAATGGATAGACTTCCTTTAAGAGGCGCATTGTGCGATGACCAACTTGAAATAATTCCGAATGCCGGCATTGCACATCGGGACGATAAGATTGTGGAAGTAGGAAATTTCGATTTTTTAAAACAGAAATATCCTTCGGCGATAATTGATACATATACCGACGACAATATCTGTCTGCCCGGGATGATCGACGCACATACGCACATTTGCTGGGTTGGTTCGCGTGCAAAAGATTATGCCATGCGCCTGTCAGGTAAAAGCTATATACAGATAGCTGAAGCCGGTGGTGGCATTTGGGATACAGTAACAAAAACACGCCAGGCTTCTTTCGA
>CAYMHE010000113.1:0-1907 GCA_964390175.1 uncultured Paludibacter sp. | reverse complement strand
TATCGGGAAATTTTGTACAATCAGGGTCAATTAAAACCAACGATGCATTTACGATCTAACAATATACCATTTACTATTTAGTAAAAAGAAGATAAACAGCACATAAGACATTTAGCAATAAAAAAATCATTACAATATGAAACAACTTATCGAATGTGTTCCCAACTTTAGCGAGGGAAACAATCTGCAAATTATCGAACGTATCGTTGAAGAGATTAAGTCGGTAGAGGGTGTAAAAGTGATCGATGTTGATTCGGGAAAAGCAACAAACCGCACAGTAGTTACTTTTGTCGGAGCGCCTGAACAGGTTTGTGACGCTGCATTTCGTGCCGTAAAAAAAGCTGCCGAACTTATTGACATGCGTAAACACAAAGGCGAACATCCCCGATTTGGAGCGACTGATGTTCTTCCGTTGGTTCCGATTAAAGGAATCAGCATGGAGGAAGTTAGCAACTATGCTAAAAAATTGGGACAACGCATTGGCGATGAACTTGAAATTCCTGTATATTGTTATGAGTTTGCTGCCACAGAGGAAAAACGACGTAATCTGGCCAATTGCCGATCAGGCGAATACGAAGGTTTGCCTCAAAAATTAGAAGATCCGGCCTGGCAACCTGATTTTGGCCCCACCACATGGAGTGAAAAAATTCAGAAAACGGGAGCTACCGCTGTAAGTGCCCGCCACTTTTTGATTGCGTACAATATAAATCTGAATACAACATCTACCCGCTGGGCAAATGCAATTGCTTACGACATTCGTGAAAAAGGACGTATCAAGCGGATTGGAAACCCATTGACCGGCAAAATTGTAAAAGACGAAAATGGTGATCCGGTTTATTCACCGGGCCTGCTGAAAGGCGTGAAAGGCATTGGCTGGTTTATCGAAGAATATGGCATTGCACAGCTTTCGTTCAACATTACCGACACCACTCAGGTGACCATGCATCAACTTTTCGAACTAGCATGTGAACGTGCTGCATTGCGGGGCATCAGGGTAACAGGCTCTGAACTTGTAGGAGTTGTACCTTTACAAATATTGCTCGACGCCGGTAGGTATTTCCTGCGCAAACAGCATCGCTCCACAGGAATACCGGACAAGGAAATTCTGAAAATCGCCATTAAATCAATGGGCCTTGACGAACTCGCCCCCTTTGATCCGCGAAAGAAAATCATCGAATATCTTATAGAAGATAATGTGCCGAAGAAACTTATAGACCTATCGGTAGGAGATTTCACACACGAAACAGCTTCAGAATCAGCTGCCCCCGGTGGTGGTTCAGTAGCGGCTTGCATGGGTGCTATGGGCGCAGCTTTAGGAACTATGGTCGCCAATCTGTCGGCACACAAAAAAGGCTGGGATGACCGCTGGGAAGAATTCTCGGACTGGGCTGAACGAGGCAAAGCTTTCCATGATAAACTGTTACATCTGATCGACGAAGACACACTGGCCTTCAATGGCATTCTCAACGCCTTTGGACTACCGCAACGTACCGACATCGAAAAAACAGTACGCCGCGAAGCTATTCAGGCAGCCACCCGTTTTGCCATCGAAATTCCATTTGAAGTACTACAGACAAGCTACGCTTCGATGCAGGTGATGATGCATATGGCTCAAACAGGTAATCCAAACTCGGTATCGGATGCAGGAGTAGGTGCACTTGCTGCCCGCTCGGCTGTACTGGGCGCTGCTCTGAATGTAAAAATAAATGCCGCTGGATTGAACGACAAAGACTACGTAAACGAAATACTTCGGAAAGTGGCTGAAATAGAACAAAAAACAATAGAACTCGAAGGACAGATTCTTGATATTGTGAACAGGAAAATTGGCATTGAATAAAGATGAAACTAGGCAATAGAATTTCAAATCATAACTAAGAATTTATTGAATTGAAAAATTTCATTTATGT
>CAYMHE010000112.1:0-7394 GCA_964390175.1 uncultured Paludibacter sp. | reverse complement strand
CTGATTTATTCTTACAAAGATAATCATTTTAGGTGAAATATCGGATAATCATTAAATTTAAAATAGCTTATTTTCTGGCTTTTTAATAGTTTTTTTTTCACAGAACATGTTTTCTGTGGAAAAAGTATTAAATTTGTGCTTTATAACATTGTTGTCAAACATATTTTCGTCTGTTTAAAAATCATGAATAAAAAACAAGCATCAGAATTAAAATCTATCGAAGAGGTATCGACATTTTGGGATGTTTTAACCCCTGATGAAAGACAATTTGTAAAAAACAGCTCCTCAGTGCACCATTTTCGGAAGAATGAAATGATTCACTGCGAAGGAGATACACCTACACACATGATGATACTGGCAGCCGGAAAAGTAAAAGTTTACAAGGATGGAGTAGGCAGCCGAACACAGATTATAAGGATGCTGAAACCGGGCGAACATTTCGGCTACAGGGCTATTATTGCCAACGAATCGTACAATACAAATGTTTCGGCTTTCGAAGCATCATCCGTTTATATGTTGCGCGCCGATATTTTCATTTCGATACTCCGCAACAACAATGCATTTTGTTTTCGTTTTCTCGAAGAAATAGCTTCGGACCTTGGAGCTTCGGATGCTCGTACTGTAAACCTTACTCAAAAACACATTCGGGGTCGGCTTGCCGAAGCATTGCTCCTTCTGAAAAAAAATTACGGAGTGGAAGAAGATGGAGCTACAATCAACATATATCTATCGAGAGAGGACCTGGCTAACCTTTCGAACATGACTACTTCGAATGCCATTCGCACCTTATCAAATTTCGTAAACGAACATGTAATCGCAATGGACGGCCGCAAACTAAAGATAATTGACGATGAACGGCTGGTGAAAATAAGCAAAATGGGGTAGCTCCTTTAAAACGCTACTAAAAAACTAAAAACAAATTCGGTCAACTGTATTAAATAATCCGTGCCTTCTGTATGAATCCAACTCAGATATATTCTACCTACTTCTCGGTATTGGACTCCCTTTCGAGCGGTAGCCTTAAAAATGCGTTCGATAAAACGGGTGAATTAGTACTGGAATTGCAAATGGGTACTTACGCCGACCAACTACAGGAACTCCAACAAAACTATAAGTTTTTACTCAACTACTACGTAAACGGTATTGAGGATCCCGACCGCAAAACAGTTTATAATAAATTGATATCGCGGCTATTTAATTTATCTTCGGAAATTCGCGAAGAATTATTGATGCGGAATTCGTCGGCATTCGAATACACTCAAAAACGGTATTTCCCGCATACACGCCATTATCTATCGGTTAAGGAATTGTTTGTATCGTTGAATTATTATCATTCACAAACAGCTCTGATTGAAAACCTTGAATCGACACACGCACTTGAAATAAAGCGCCTGAGAAGCAACTACGAAACGGCATTAAATGAACTTTTCAGAATATTTTGGCTGAATACACATTACAGTTCGGATGAACTTGAAGTTTTTAACGAAATCATTCAACCTACCCACCCCGGAAGTCTGGAAAAAGCGCTATTGGTATCGGCAGTAACCTTAAATTTGTGGCGAATGTTCGACCAACACAAGCTTATGCTGCTGCTCGACTGCTGCACTGTTACCGATCAGCACATTAAACAACGGGCCATGACGGGTCTCTGCTTTGTGCTTTCGAAATACAATAAGTTTTTACCTTATTTCCCTGCTTTACGCAACAGACTGGTATTGCTTGCCGACGACAATAACAATATCGAAAACTTCAAAAATATTATCATACAAATTATTTCGACGGTCGAAACTGATAAGATATCAAAAAAACTACGTGAAGAAATACTTCCCGAAGTAATGAAAATTAGTCCGCTGATAAAAGATAAAATGGAGGCCGAAAATCTATTGAAATCGGACGATTGGGAAGAAGGAAATCCTGAATGGCAGGAAATTCTCGAAAATAGTGGCGTATCGGACAAACTTCAGGAATTAAGCGAATTGCAACTCGAAGGTGCAGATGTGTACATGAGTACCTTTTCCATGTTAAAGAGTTTTCCGTTTTTCAACGAATTCACCAATTGGCTTCTGCCTTTCGACGTTCGCACAACAGCGATAAGTGAATTATTTACCAACAAGGACAAATCGGTGCTTTCGTTGTTTGTTGGCAATTACAGCATGTGTAATTCCGACAAATACTCTTTCTGCCTCAGTATTCTGCAAATGCCCGAAAGACAAAGAAACATGATGCAACAATCCTTCAACATGGAATCAGAGCAGATGGAGGAAATGGCAAAAGATGAAGCCTTGCTAAAACCAAATTTAGTGGCAAAAAACATTTCGAAGCAATATATTCAGGATTTATTCAGACTGTTCAAGTTACATCCTCAACACAGCGACTTTTCGAATATGTTTGCCCCGGCGCTGCTTATGCATAAAAGTTATTTGTTCGGCATACTTGCTGCCAACGGCGATATAAAAGCTGAAATAGCAGAGTATTATTTCTCGAAAAATCATTATAAACAAGCCCTCGACTTATACGAAGAACTGCTGAAAGAGGAAGAACCAACCGCAGCACTTTATCAGAAAGCAGCCTACTGTTATCAGCAAACTTCGCAGCTACAATTGGCTTTGGATGCTTATTTGAAAGCCGATATTATTCAGCCTGACGATTTGTGGACAATAAGGAAAATTGCCCTCTGCTATCGTTTGCTTGGCCAGTTTGCTAAAGCGCTTGATTTTTATCAGCATGCCGACTTCCTGAAACCCGACAATACATCCACCATCATGAACATAGGTCAGTGTTTTGTTGAATTGGGTAGATTTAAAGAAGCGCTGAACTATTATCACAAACTCGACGAGAACCAAAGTTCGGAACTTAAAGTGGAAAGAGCCATCGTGTGGTGTGCTTTTGTTTCGGGCGACCTGGCACAAGCCGATTACTATTCGCAAAAAATCATTGAATCGACTCCCGAAACACAGGATTTGCTGAATGCCGGACATATAGCCTTGTGCGGAGGCAAGAAAACGCTAGCAATAGATTATTACATCCGCTGCATACAATCCCTTCATTCGAACCCTGAAGCATTTACTGATTTAATGAACAAGGATAAAATGCAACTTATCAACAATGGCATTCAGCCCGACGATTATCAGCTGATGATTGATGAATTGCTCTACAGAACCGATACAAAAGAATAATTACAAAGGAATAACTACAACCGACAGCCTATTCCCCATTCGATAAATTCGGCTTTCTGAAGATGCGTTTTTAATCCCAGCGATAGAAACAAGTGTTCGGTCAGACTATATTTGAGTGCAGCGCGCGTATAAAACCAGCCATCTTCATCATCGATATTGTAAGCATAAATCAGTGGTTTATTCAACGTTCCTGTTTCAGCGTTTGAATACGGTTCCTTGTTTTTAAGCGGATTGTAAACGTACATACCAAGGTGAATACCGGCAGAGAGTTTTCCGAGTACAAGTTCGGGTTGAAGGCTCACTCCCACCCTTATTTTATTCTTCAGCTCGTCGGTAGTAAGGTAAGTCCGTTTAAACTTTGAACTTCCATCGTATACGCCATCGTAAAAGGCATCTGCTGCAATTCCCAACCGTAGATTATTGCCCAACTGCCTGAAAACGCCCAAAACGAGCGAACCGGTAGGATACATTTTATCGTCCTTATAATATAATTCACGCGCTCCACCCGAAGCAATAATTTCAACACTAAATCGCTGTGGCAAGCCTTCCTGCTCTTTATACTGCGGTTTGTAATGCTGTTTGTAATTGGGGTTATACTTCAACCCAACCGAAGCATTCAACATATTTATTCCCGAATTAGGCTGATAAAAACTTCCGTTCGACGCATGGTTCCAGCTAAAGCCCGCAACGGCAGCAATTCCACCTCCGAAAGGAATTTCAAGATTACCGCCTCCGGCAAAATACACATTTACCACCGAACCTATCGCCGCATTTCCGGTGTTCAGGTCGTTTAAATCGGTAGCTGTATTATTGAAACGCTTGTTCAGCAAACTCATCCCAGCACCACCTTTGATATTTACCTTCAGAAAATCGGAATTGATCAAAGGCAATTGAAGATAAGGATATACCGCCAACAGTTGACCCAGCATT
Organism: uncultured Paludibacter sp.; assembly: GCA_964390175.1. Lineage (GTDB taxonomy): Bacteria > Bacteroidota > Bacteroidia > Bacteroidales > Paludibacteraceae > Paludibacter. The sequence continues at coordinate 3,288 of CAYMHE010000112.1, read as the reverse complement.
TCGGGATGACCCAAATCGAGACCTGCAACACCTATACCAACGGTTGGAAAATGAAAATAATGATGCCAGGGTTGCTCACCCATGGTTTGCCATTCAATATCCAGTTCAGCTCCCATTACCGGATCCTTCACCAAGCTATTCAGATGTGTGGTGTGTTTGAGTATATTACCATAAATAAATTGTCCTTTCACCGAATAATTCTTTAAGGTCTGCCCCTGACCGACCAACGAGATAAAACAGAAAAGAGATATTAAAATTTTATTTTTCATAAATCCAAAAAGTATTCATCCGACAATTTTTAGTTACCTTTGACAACACAAAGATAATATATTTCTTTTTAACGATAACTTTTATTATTCACTGCATATAAGTATTTTTCATCTTTATGTTTTCTATTCTCCGAAAAGAGTTTCGATCATTTTTAAGCAATGCCACCGGCTACGTTGTCATCAGTATATTTTTACTCTTGAACGGACTGTTTCTTTGGGTCATTCCCGGCGAGTTCAACATTCTGGACAGTGGCTATGCTAACCTTGACGGACTTTTCTATCTCTCGCCCTGGTTGTTTTTGTTCCTTTGTCCGGCACTGACCATGCGCCTTTTAGCCGAAGAAAAACAATCGGGTACCTGGGAGTTATTATCCACAAAACCATTAAGCAAATGGGCCATAATACTTGGCAAGTACATGGCAGGATGGATGTTGGTAATTGTGGCCTTGTTACCCGTACTCCTCTATTATTTTATAGTTTCGTACTTAGCCGAACCGGTCGGAAATATCGACAGTGGCGCCTTTTGGGGTTCGTTCACAGGCCTTATTTTACTGGCAGCGGTGTATGTTGCTATTGGCATTTTTTCTTCTTCACTCTCAAACAATCAGTTGGTATCGTTTGTTACGGCTGTAGTAATTTCATTTTTTATGTTGTATGGTTTTGAGTTAATCGCTAGTTTCTTTAGTTCAGGAAAACTGATTTATGTTCTCGATAATTGCGGCATACAATCTCATTACAAATCCATTAGTCGCGGGGTGATTGATTCGCGCGATCTTATTTATTTTCTAATTGTCATTTATATTTTTCTTTTTTTTACCGAAAAGAAAATGACTAAAAACTAACACGTATTTTAATAACATATGAAAAATAATTTAAATAAACCATTGATTCTGATTACAAATGACGATGGTGATACGGCAAACGGCATCGCGGTGCTTACCCGATTGATGATGCAAATAGGCGAAGTAATTGTAGTGGCTCCCGACGGACCCCGTTCGGCACAATCCAATGCACTTACAGTTACACATCCCATTCGCTTTAAGTTGCTCGAAACATCCGAAGGGCTAACGCGCTATTCATGTACCGGCACACCAACCGATTGCGTTAAACTGGCATTGAACGAAATTCTTGATCGCAAACCCGACTTATTGGTTTCGGGCATTAATCATGGATCCAATGCAGCCATCAACGTTATTTATTCCGGAACTATGGGCGCCGTGCTCGAAGGTTGCGAGAATGGCATTTTATCCATTGGTTTTTCCATCGACAATCATTCGTTGTCAGCCGATTTTAAACATTTCGAAGAATACATATTACAAATTACCCGCACAGCTTTGGCCAATGGTTTACCCGAAGGCATTTGTCTGAATGTAAACAGTCCAAAAGCAGAAATCAAAGGCGTACGCGTTTGTCGTCAGTGCGTGGGACACTGGACCAAGGAATTTGCCAAACGAACCGATCCGCAGGGTCGTTCCTATTTTTGGCTTACAGGCCATTTCGAGAATCACGAACCCAAAGCTCAGGATACCGACGAATGGGCATTGGCCAATGGATACGTTTCCGTAGTACCTACAAAAATCGACCTTACAGCTTACGAGGCGATGAACATTGTAAATAAATGGGATTTGTAAATCCTGGTCAATAAGTAATGAGAATGAACCTCGAAAAAGCCAACAAGTTTATTTACGGACTTATACCGGGACTACTTCTGCCATTGCTTTTCATGTGGATCTATCTGAACAGGTTTTACCCACACGAAATAGGCTTTGTCGAAATAATGAAAGAAATTTTTCCGGGAGTTTTAATGGGTAAGGTATTACTGTTATCGGTAATACCTAACCTATTGCTTGTGTACCTGTTTTATACGCTCGATAGTTTCAAATTAGCTGTCGGAATGATTACCGGCGCTATGATTTATCTGATTCCGAGTTTTTTTATGTTATAATAATTATTCCTTTTCTTCGTCAGCATCAACATTGACCGCAATCGCTTTTTGAAGCAACAGCGAATTTGGGAAAATATGCAATCCTCCGTCCTTTGTTCTCAAATGCGTATAAAAAGTAAAAATATCTTCTACAGTTGCTTCAATAGGCATGTCCTTGTCCAGAATTTTGATAGTATCGCCAATATGAAAGGGAGCAGAGAAAAACAATATAATCCCGGCTGTGATATTGCTCAATATGGACCATTGCGCAAACAAAGCAACTCCAATTACCGCAAACACAGAGCTTAAGGCAACAAATAAATTCCGGGTATCCACACCCCAAACTACCAACAAAGCCATAAGAGCTGTTGTATTTATCAATATATTAAGTACACGAATCACGTGCGAAACACGTAAATCAAACCTTGAATGCACCTTAAGGTATCTTTTCACAATTGCCCGAATCGTAAATCTAATGATTACTGCCGTGGCAAAAACAATGGCACTCCCTAAAATTTGTGGAAAATAAGCTAACATACATCTTTTTTAATTGGTTTCCGGCAAAGTTAGGGATTATTTTGGTTAAAGGCAAACCAGTTAACCAATATAGGCACGCCGGCAACCAGACTATACGATTCAGCAAAATACTTTTTCTGCCAACTTAAAAGTTGATGATTTTCTTCAGGGGCGGAAACTTTTTCTCTCAGGAGAAATTTATTTTCTCTCGGGGCGGAAACTTTTTCTCTCGGGAGAAAATTCTTCTCTCTCAAAAGAAAATTGATTTTTCTTAAGGGAAAACTATTTTCTCTCGGGGCGGAAACTTCTTCTCTCAAGAGAAATTCCTTCTCTCTCAGAAGAAAGTCGTTTTCTCTTAAGGAAAATTTGTTTTATCTCGGGACTGAAACTTTTTCTATCTGGAAAAAATTGTTTCTAAGGAAAAAAGAAGACGCATGTGTTACAACGATTGGTTTGAAAATGTTGATTTTGTTGATCAAAATCAACTTGCACTATTCTAATTTTATATTGAACTAAAGTCATAAAAAAAATCACTACTGACCGACAAAAAATTGATTTAGCAAAAAGGGAAGCCATCTA
>CAYMHE010000111.1:0-7602 GCA_964390175.1 uncultured Paludibacter sp. | reverse complement strand
ATTCTGTAAATTCTGATCCGGATGATTTACACACTCTCCAACGCCTCCCGAAGTATCGAAAAAGACTTTAGTTTCGCTTCGTTATCGTAAATATAGGTCGCCACCATTAGTTCATCAATTTGAGTGTCATCAATAAAATCCGAAAGTTTTGTTCGGAGCGATGCGCTGTTGCCGGTAAATGTGCAAGCCAGCATGCTGTTGATGGTAGATCGCACTTCGGGAATATTGTATTCGGCCGGCAACTGTCCCGGAGCCTGCAACGGACTGCGCACATTGGTGATCACACCAACAAACATGGCGATCAGACTACTGAGCAGTGCCGATGCTTCCTCGTCGGTGTCGGCTCCTAATACATTGACGCAAGCCATCACATAAGGTTTGTCGAGGTATACCGACGGCCGGAAGTGCTCGCGATAAATGGCGATGGCCTGCCTGAATTGGGTAGGGGCAAAGTGGGCAGCAAAGGTGTAGGGCAAGCCCATTTGTGCCGCCAGATAGGCGCTGTCGGTGCTTGAGCCGAGTATCCATATCGGGATGTCGAGTCCTTCGCCCGGAAATGCACGTACCATAGCAGTGCTGTTGCTTTTGCTGAAATAAGTCTGCAATTGTTTTACGTCATTCGGGAAATGGAGCGAAGCATCCAAATTGTTTCCCCTGAGCGCTCTGGCGGTAAGCTGGTCGGTGCCGGGAGCTCTTCCCAGTCCCAGGTCTATTCTCCCCGGGTAGATAGAAGCCAGCGTACCGAACTGTTCGGCAATCACTAACGGACTATGATTGGGCAGCATTATTCCCCCTGACCCTACGCGTATGCTATTTGTTTTGCCGGCTACATGGCCTATCAGTACCGAGGTGGCGGAGCTGGCAATGTATTCCATGTTGTGATGTTCGGCCATCCAAATGCGGGTGTATCCTAATGCTTCAACGTGGCGCGCCACTGCTACTGTACTTTCAATGGCCGAACTGTGGTTTCCGCCTTTTACTACTGTTGCCAGTTCGAGCACTGATAATGGTATTTTAGTCATTTGTTCGTTATTTTATTTTTAATAACTAACAATACCATCGCATTGTTGTTGCCGGAATTTAGTTTATTACAGTACTTTTAAGTAATGAAAATGGTAGAATGCTGCGTAATAAACAAGTTATATGTTGTTGATCTCCTATTTGTTAAATAGTAAATACTATCATACATTATCTAATAAAAAAATGCTCAGGAAATTTTCCTGAGCATCTCTTAATTAGGGTGCTACTTTTGTCGGAGTCGGAGGAGCAGGAATGCTTGTCGATTCTTCCAGTGGTATTGCATCCAGCGAAATATCGTCGGCCGACGTGGAGTCATGCGCCGTAGTATCGCGTGGTATGTAAGTGTGACAATTGTACGAACGAAGAATCTTTTCCTTTGGCTTAGTGGGGAATTTGCCACGGTATTGTTTAAAGTTTTCGTCCTTAAGTACTTTTTCCATAAACAAACCAAAAATAGGCAAAGCAGTGCGACTGCCCTCACCAAGTTGACCGGTTCTGAAGTGAACGCTACGATGTTCGCCACCTACCCAGGCACCTCCGATCAGGTTTTTTGTAACCCCAACGAACCATGCATCCGAGTGATTCGACGATGTTCCTGTTTTCCCTCCGAAATCGGTATTGTAATTAAATAAATCCCATTCCCACAGGGCTTGTGTTGTTCCTCCGGGTTCGGTCATACCGCCTTTGAGCATCTCTGTCATCAGCCACGCCGTTTCGTAAGAGATAACGCGTTTTTGTTCGGTGGCAGCCTGATAAATTACTTTTCCGTTCTTGTCTTCTATGCGGCTCACTAAAATCGGATCGTGATACATTCCTTCGTTTACTACTGTCCCGAACGAATTTACAAGTTCGAGCAGCGAAACGTCAGACGAACCCAGACAGGTAGATGGTTTATTATCGAGCGGCGTTTTGATACCGAGTAAATGCGCTGTTTTTATAATTTCAGGAATCCCTACTTCCTGCGCCAACTGCACCGCAACGGTGTTGATAGATCGGGCAAAAGCATGTTTAAGCGTCATCGAGTAGCCGAGATAAGTGCCATTGGCATTGTGTGGTGTCCACGATTTTGTTTCGCCATTTTCCTCGTATTCCCAGGTCACGCGTTTGTCGGTTATTTTATCGCAGGGCGCCTTGCCATGTAGCATAGCTGCGGTATAAACAAAAAGCTTAAACGTTGACCCCGGTTGTCGTTTCGATTGTGCCACCTTGTCGTATTGCCAAAACTTAAAATTGATATCGCCCACCCAGGCCTTTACATTTCCTGTGTTGGGTTCCATGGCCACAAAGCTGGTGTGCATAAAGTGGTTCATGTACCGAATGGAGTCCATTACGCTGAGTGTTGTGTCTTTTTCAATCAGGTCGTAATCGAACACTTTGGTGCGATGAGGTATGTTCAGGTATTTGAAAATAGAATCTTTATTTCCACCGAACTTTTCGCTCAGCGAAGCATAAGCCTTTGTTTTCTTCGCTTTGTCTTCGATAAAATTAGGAATATCGTTGTGCTTTTCGTCCTGCCATGGATTTTGTCCGCGCCAGTGATCGAAGAACCGACGCTGCACCGTCCGCATTTGTTTTTCCACAGCCTCTTCGGCATATTTCTGTAAACGCGAATCGAGTGTAACGTATATTTTTAGCCCATCCGAATAGATGTCGTAACCGTTGGCTTCTTCCCATTCTTCGAGATATTTGGCAAGGTAGCTTCTGAAATGAAGCGCTTCGCCATCGTACGATTGCTCTACGCTGAAATTAAGCTGAATAGGGATTTCCTTTAATGAATCACATTGTTGTTGAGTGATCACTTTATGTGTTACAAGATTTTGCAAAACAACATTGCGTCGCTCTTTCGAACGTTTCGGGTTGATTTTCGGGTTGTAGCTGGTAGTTGCTTTCAGCAGACCTATCAGTGTGGCCGACTGTTCGTAATTGAGTTTTGCAGGCGTTGTTTTGAAATAAGTTTTGGCTGCTGTACGGATTCCAAATGAATTGCTCCCGAAATCTACCGTGTTGAAGTACATGGTCAGGATTTCTTTTTTTGTGTAAAAAATTTCAATTTTTACGGCAGTTACCCATTCCTTGGTTTTCATTATCAACAGTTTGATGCCGGGAATATGACCAAAAAGCCCCTTGGAGTATTGGTTACGGGTTTTGTACATGTTTTTCACCAATTGCTGCGTAATGGTGCTGGCGCCACGGGCGTTGCCCTGCGTCATGTCCTTGATAGCGGCAAAAACACCCTGAAAATCGATGCCGAAATGATCGTAGAAACGTTCATCTTCGGTGGTTATCAATGTTTGAATGATGATGGGCGAAATCTCGTCGTATTCCACTGACATTCGGTTCTCGGTAAAGTACTTACCTATGACTTTTCCATCCGCCGAAATAATTTCGGTAGCCAGACTTTGGTCGGGGTGGCTGATGCTATGCAGAGTAGGCGATTTTCCGAATAACCACAGAAAGTTAATGTCCACGAGGAACAAAAAGAGCAGGAACATCCAGCAGAAAGTAAGTGCTATATTGCCGAGCTTTCGGTACCATGGCAAATGCTTGAACCTTTCGTATCTGTATTTACGCCAGCGAATGAATTTTTGCCATCCTGATTTTATGAATGGCAAGATTGAGGAAAGCAGATTTCTTAATTTTTCCCACATATGTTTTTTCGGAATTAAGATGCAAAGTTACTGCAAAAGATGGAATTTATTGTTTTTTTCAGTTGTTCAAAGCATTTTTTTTACATTCTTTTTCGGAATCAGACACGAATCGTTCCTTCCGAAAATTTTATACCTCGATTTTGAAACCGACCTGTATAAATAGTCGCGAACAAAAGCGGGTATAAGTTTGAAAATGTAGAATGATTTCCACGGCCCTCCAAGGTCATGTAGTATTTCAAGTACTGCCGAAGAGTGACTATAATATGTATTATCGCGCCGGTAAATAATTGTCGTCAGGTCGACTGTCGATAATTCGAGCACTTTCAAAGTCTTTTGCCCCTCTTCTGATTGCAATGCCACAAAATTGAATTTCTCCTCTCCATTGTTTTTCATCAGAAACCGAACCCACCCGGAGCAGAGCTTGCAATATCCATCGAAAAAAACAACAGGCTTTTCTGACATTTTATAGTAATTAATTTATATCATAACGAATCAGGGGCGGTTTTTGTTGAATGCAGATGCGGTTGAAGGATAAAAAACAATAGGTTGCAGATTTTCAGTATCTGCAACCTATCGGCGTATTGTTTTGGAAAGTAGTTTTTAGAGACTAAATTCAGCTTTAATAGCTTCAATCATGTCTGTTTTTTCCCATGTGAAAAGCTCAACGTTCAGGCATATTTCTTTGCCGTTTCCGTCTTTAAAACATTTGGTTACCTCCACCGGAGTGCGACCAACATGACCGTAAGATGCTGTTTCTTCGTAAATCGGATTACGCAGTTTCAGACGTTCTTCGATGGCTTTTGGGCGCATATCGAAAAGTTTTTCGATTTTAGCAGCAATTTCTCCATCGTTCAGGCCTACCTGCGCTGTTCCGTAAGTGTTTACGTAAAGATTCATTGGTTTTGCCACGCCGATAGCATAGGCTACCTGTACCAATACTTCGTTGGCCAAACCTGCAGCTACTATGTTTTTTGCAATGTGACGGGCAGCATAGGCAGCCGATCGGTCTACTTTGGAAGGGTCTTTGCCCGAGAAAGCGCCACCTCCGTGAGCACCTTTTCCGCCATAAGTGTCTACAATAATTTTACGTCCTGTCAGTCCGGTATCGCCATGAGGGCCACCGATAACGAATTTTCCGGTAGGATTCACGTGTAAAGTGTATTCTCCTTTGAAAAGTTGTGCAAACTGAGTATCCAGCGCCTGAACGCGCGGAATCAAAATGTCTGCTACGTCCTGACGGATTTTAGCCAACATTTCTTCGTCGGCTTCTTCCTGTGTTTTTGTTGCCGAAGGTTGTACGAAATCATCGTGCTGTGTCGAAACTACAATTGTATTTACCTTTACAGGTTGGTTGTTGTCGTCGTATTCTATTGTTACCTGCGATTTAGAATCGGGACGAAGGTAAGTCATTACTTTCCCTTCGCGGCGTATGGCAGCAAGTTCCTCCACCAAAGCGTGTGAGAGGTCAAGCGCAATCGGCATTAAATTTTTGGTTTCGTTGGTAGCATAACCAAACATCATTCCCTGGTCGCCGGCACCCTGATTCATTGGGTCTTCACGTTCTACACCACGGTTGATGTCGCCTGATTGTTCGTGGATAGATGAGAAAATACCGCAGGCATTTCCGTCGAACATATATTCGCTTTTGGTGTACCCAATCCGATTGATCACGCGGCGGGCCACTGACTGAACGTCGATGTATGCATTTGATTTTACTTCGCCGGCAAGTACAACCTGACCGGTAGTTACAAGGGTTTCGCAGGCTACTTTTGAGCTGCTGTCCAGTGCCAGAAAGTTATCGAGAATGGCATCTGAAATTTGATCGGCTACTTTATCAGGATGACCTTCTGAAACCGATTCGGATGAAAATAAATATCCCATATTGTTTACAATTAATTAATTTAGAAATTTGCAATTAAATAACTAACAAATAAACGGGAGGGTTGTTTTGGAGGACTATGTAAGGCGCAGAAAATCAGTTGCAATTTAGCATTTTTTTCTGTGGTTGCAAGCAGTCCAAATCTCTCCACATTTATTTATGCTGCAAAATTACTAAAAGTTCTTGTATGTTGTTACAATCAATCGCATATTTATATAATTTAAGCAATTTGAGAAACAATTAGTTGTATAGTTTTATGTTACAATAGTTCTTGTTCTATCCTGTTTTTGATCTCTCAGATAAATCACTGATTCAAAAACGTCCTTTCCAAAGCATTCTCAGCCATTCTCCGAGTTTTTTCTCAGCAGGATTTTCCTGTACTTTCCATATCGAGCGGTTTTGCAATGCGTCGGGAAGAAATTGTTGTTCTACAAAGTGATTCGGAAAGTCATGTGAATACTTGTAATTTTTACCGTAATTCAGGTCTTTCATTAGTTTGGTGGGCGAGTTTCGTAAATGCAGAGGTACAGGTAAATTTCCTGTTTGCTCTACAAGTGCCAATGCATTGTCGATGGCCAAATAAGCCGAATTGCTTTTCGGCGACGAAGCCAGATAAATAGTTGCCTCGGCTAAAATGATGCGTCCTTCGGGCCAGCCAATCTTTTGTAAAGCATCGAAACAGGCATTTGCCAACAAAAGTGCATTTGGATTTGCCAATCCAATATCTTCGGCCGCCGAAATCACCAGTCGCCGTGCAATAAATTTAGGATCTTCGCCTCCGGCCACCATGCGTGCCAACCAATAAATAGCAGCGTCAGGATCGCTCCCGCGAATGGATTTGATGAAAGCTGATATAATGTCGTAATGCATTTCGCCGTCTTTGTCGTAGGCCATTGGGTTTTGTTGCAGGCGCTCGGTTACTATTTCGTTGGTGAAATGCACAGTTGCTTCAGGTTCTGAAGCGACTACAAGTTCCAGTATGTTCAATAATTTGCGCGCATCGCCTCCCGAATAGCGCAATAGCGACTCTGTTTCGTCGAAAATTATTTCGCGTTTTTTTAATTCTGCATCCGTTTTGATGGCTCTGTTGGCCAATTCGAGCAAATCTTCATCCTGCAACGATTTGAGCACATATACCTGACAGCGCGACAATAATGGAGTAATAACCTCGAACGAAGGATTCTCGGTGGTCGCGCCAATCAATGTTACAGTGCCATTCTCCACGGCGCCCAGCAATGAATCCTGTTGCGATTTGCTGAAGCGATGAATCTCGTCAATAAATAAGATCGGGTTTCCTCCTTGCGAAAAAAATCTGCTTTGTTTGGCCTTTTCGATTACTTCGCGCACATCTTTTACGCCGGATGTTACGGCGCTTAGCGTATAGAAAGGTCGATCCAGTTTATTGGCTATTATTTTGGCTAATGTGGTTTTGCCTACTCCCGGAGGTCCCCAAAGAATGAACGATGCAATATGCCCCGATTCAATCATTTGACGCAAGATGGCTTTTTCGCCAACTAAATGTTTTTGTCCGATATAATTGTCGAGTTCTTGGGGGCGGAGTCGTTCGGCTAAGGGTTGCATAATTTTTTTGAATAAAACACAAATGTAACTATATTGTGCCGAATTGACAATTGTAAAAGTCAGTTGTTTGCAATTTTTTTCGAATAGAGAAAGCAGTTTTTGTGTAAATATGAATGGAATGATGATAATATGTGCTACAATTTCTTTTGTAGTAATTGTTACAATTATTTTCACAAATAAGTGTTAAGTCGACCCTAATTTGCCTTGTTTTGAATTCAAAAAACTAAGTTTATTCTATAATATTTCTTAACTTGTTTTATAAGTTGCTTTTTTATAATGATTTATTGTTCTATTTGTCTTGTATGTTTTTGTGTTTTTATTTGGAATATTTAAAAAATAGTATTACTTTTACGCAATAAAATATCTTGTGTGCTAAATTATTTATTACAAGGTTTCTTTATGGTCTTAATATCGAAGAGGATAAACAAAGTTAATATATGGTATATAGTTCTATTAATACAATTAGACAGTTGC
>CAYMHE010000110.1:4265-7705 GCA_964390175.1 uncultured Paludibacter sp. | reverse complement strand
TTAGGGAGAGGTCGAAATTAAAAAAACATATCAATAAATAATATCAATTACTTACTTATCAAAAAAGAAACAAGACAATGAATCAAATAAAACGCATCATATTTATAGTTAGTTTGGTTGTAATTTCAGGCCATTTAGCTGCTCAGGATTCTTTATTTGTTTCTGAATCAGGGAAAATACTCTACAAACAATCGATAGAAAACATCGACAGCATAAGGCTCAGCGGCACTGCCAATTACTCTCTCGACGTTTACAAATCAGGCTTGGTTGTTTACAAAAGGCCTGTAAACGACATCGACAGCATCACTTTCATCCGGCCCACCGAAAGGCCACTTTCATATGTGTTCGACATTTCTGCTCTTCCGGTACTTACCATCGACATTTCAACCGAAGAATGGAACAAACTGCTCACTTACTACGACATCAACAGCGATAATGAAGAATACGTGAGATGCGATTTCGGATTTGACAAAAACAATAACATAGCCACAGCCGCCAACACTGGTATTCGCATCAGAGGCAACACCAGCCGACGTCGTCCCGAAGGCGTCAGAAACGAACCGCACAATGCCAACAATCCCGATTGGCATCATGCCAGCTTTGCTGTGAAGTTCAACAAATTCACTAAAGGACAAAAGATGGAAGGAGTTGAAAAAATCAATCTGAAGTGGTTCAAAGACGATGCCATGTATGTCCGCGAAGTGTATTGCTACGATCTGTTCGAACGATTCGGAGTATGGACCGCTCCGCAATCGAGCTACTGCCGACTGAATATAAAAATCAAAGAAGATGCTAAAACGGCTTATTTCGGTGTTTATCAGATGGTAGAACCTGTTGATGAAGATTACCTTAAAAACCGGAAAAGTAAATTGCGGAATGCAAATGGTTTTTTGTGGAAGGCTGCCTGGGGAGCCGACTTTGTGAATGCCGATAAAAACAGAATGGGTATCGAAAACATTACTTTGACAAGCAACTACACGCCTGTTTATGATTTAAAAACAAACACAGCCAAACTCGACAGCGCTAAAACGCAATTAGTTGATTTTATGACAAAGCTCAACAATAAAACAGGCAACGACTTCAAAACCTGGGTAGATGCTACAATGGACGTTAAACTTTTTCTTAAAACCTATGCAGTGAGCGTAATGTGCGGTATGTGGGACGATTACTGGGCAAACAAAAACAATTTCTACTTTTATTTCGATACTGCCGGAAAATTTTATTTCATCCCTTACGATTACGACAATACACTTGGCACTTCGCTGCTTATGAACAACTCAGGCACGCAGGACCTATTAAACTGGGGAAACAATTCTAATCCATTGGTAAAGAAAATCATCAGCATTCCGGAATATGAAAGCCTGTATAAATCCTACATTAACGAACTGGCAAACAGCAACAACGACTATTTCAACGCAAGCAAAAGTGCTGCCCGTATTATCAACTGGCAACAAATGATCAGAGATTACATCCCGAACGACACAGGCGAAGATATGCAAATTACAGACAAACCAGCCTCGTGGGGAAATTGTGGTTTTTACCGTTTACTTGGCAATAGTAATAATTTCTTTGAAGTAAGAGCCGCCAATATTCCAAAATAAAAAATTACTTTCGCAAACTATTTCGTTTTACACTATGAATTTCCAGAAAAAAATAAATATTTACATCCTCCTGGCTATTGCCGGCCTTGCTTTACTGTCAGTTTTCTTTTTCTTCCGCATCGATCTTACTTCGGAAAAGCGCTATAGCATTTCGCAGCCAACAAAAACACTTTTGAAAAAAGCGAACGCCCCTATTAAAGTAAGCATTTATCTCGAAGGCGATTTAAACCCCGGCTTCACCCGATTAAAAAACAGCACAAAAAGTTTGCTCGACGAAATGTCAGTCTATGCCGCAGAAGGAATTGATATGGAGTTTATTAATCCATCAACTGCCGCCACACAAGCCGAGCGCGAGCAAAAGTACCTCGAACTCGAAGCGGAAGGAATGACCCCAACCGCCATTTACGAACGCGACAAAGAAGGAAAATCAATCCAAAAGATAGTATTTCCATGGGTAAAAATGACTTACGGCAACAAAACAGTTGTTGTGAATCTTCTTAAAAACATTAGAGGACTTCAGGGGGAAGAAAACCTTAATATTTCGATTGAAAATCTCGAATTTGAAATTACCGACGGCATCCGCCGATTGATCAATTCGCAGGTATCGAAAATTGCTTTTATCGAAGGACATGGCGAGTTGAACGAAGCCGAAACCTACGACATAAGCAAAGTGTTGAGCCGCTATTTCCAAATCGACCGCGGCACTTTAGCTACCGATGCTACTATCCTGACCGAATATAAAGCAATCATTATTGCAAAACCTACCCAACCATTCAGCGAATCAGATAAATATATTATAGACCAATACATTATGAATGGAGGAAAGGTGCTTTGGTTGATGGATGGCGTACGTGTTTCGATGGAAAACCTATCTACAACTGGCATTTCGCCGGCCATAGCATTGGACCTGAACCTGGACGATTTGCTTTTTAAATATGGCATACGCATTCAGCCTGTGCTTTTACAGGATGTGCAATGCGCTTCAGTCCCTGTAAATATCGCCCCCGAAGGTGCTCAACCTCAGTTTGAACCCACTCCCTGGTTTTTCGCGCCACTGTTACTTACGTCATCCCAACATCCGATAAGCAAGAACATTACCGAAGTACGCAGTGAATTTGTTTCGACAATAGAAGTAGTCGGAGAGAATAACAATACAAAAGCTTCGTTACTTTTGGCCACTTCCGACAACACGCATATATTCAGCACACCTGCCACCATTGATCTCAGCGAAACACACGATACAAAAGACAAGAATTACTTCAACATGAGTTATATGCCGGTTTCGGTACTTATGGAAGGAGAATTCGAATCGAACTTTGCGAACCGTATGCGACCGAAAGAAATCACAAACGCCTTTCCACTGCTAAAGAAAAGCCTGAAAACCCGCCAGATTTTTGTGGCCGATGGCGATATCATCAGAAACGAAACCAACGGAATAGCAAGCGACAGCACCACTCTCCCACTCGGCTTCGACAGGTACATGAATCAGCAATTCGGCAATCGTGAATTTATAGCAAATGCCGTTCTCTTCCTTACCGACGACGAAGGCTGGATTGACTTGCGCTCCCGTTCGCTCAAACTACGCTTACTGAACAAGCAACTTGTAAACAACGAACGTTTGACAATTCAACTCGTCAGCATCCTTACGCCTTTGCTTCTGCTCGCCATTTTTGGTGTGCTGTATAACATCTTACGAAAAAGAAAATACACAAAATAATGTGCCAATAAGTCTACAGTCTCCGGTCTCCGGACGTGTAAGCTGCGATAATGTGACAATAAGATAATGTGCCAATAAGATAATGTGAGAATGTGGCAATAAGTCTACAGTCTCCGGTCTCC
>CAYMHE010000110.1:0-4165 GCA_964390175.1 uncultured Paludibacter sp. | reverse complement strand
TGTGCCAATAAGATAATGTGAGAATGTGGCAATAAGTCTACAGTCTCCGGTCTCCGGTCTCCGGTCTCCAGACTTTTGACACTAACCACTAATCACTCTCAGAACCCGAAACTCTATTCGTAAATTCGTTTAAATTCGTATAATTCGTAGCTTAACAGAACCCGGAACACGAAACACGAAACACGAAACTCAAAACTCAGAACCAATCTCTATATACACCGGCCAGTGATCCGATACTGCTTTGGAGCTGAAATAACGGTACACTTCCCATTTGGTGACAAGCGGACGAAGGGTTTCGGTCACAACAAAGCGGTCGTAGGCACAGGTCTTTTTCGACAGGTTGGTTTTGGCATCGTCGGGCACTATCCAGCTGTAGGGCGACTGATATATTTCAAGTGCCTGCAATTCGGCAGGTGAGGCATAACTACACGAAGCATTGAAATCGCCACAGAATATCACATTCCCGGCATTACCAAACCGTTCAGGCATCCATTCTGCCACATAAGCCAGTGCGGCTATTTCCTCCACAGCCTGTTCGGGGGCGGTGTGTATGGTGCAAATAAGAAACACCAACCCATCCACTTTCCGTCGGAATTTGGCAATATAAGGTTCGCGCTGAAAATAATCATGCTCACTATCGTCGTACAAAGCCGTATCCAGCAACTCCACTTTGGCAGGGTTATAATAAAAAGCGTATTGCTCACGACTGCTCCGATCGTTGGCTTGCTCACCCGTGCGGCGACTGCATACCATTTTATAAGGTTTCTTAGAACCGCGGTTTACTTTCTTCAGAAAAGCGCCTGCTGTTTTATTCGTAACATCCGACACTTCCTGCACAGCCACTATATCAAACTTACGCACGATTGTACGCAGTGTATCGGTTATAGCAGTCTTGGCCAACTTGCTTTGTCCGAAGTTCTGAATATTAAACGTAGCTATCCGCAGCACGGGTTTTGCGCCCATTGCCGAAATGGCTACCAAGCCAAATACAACAAGTAAAACGATGTTTTTAGAGGTTTTCATATGATCTTTTTTTATATTACCGGGCGCGGAAATATCTGCAATTAAGGGTCTGTTCAATAAACTGTGTCAAGTTGTTAAAACGGTGGATTGTTGAACTGTTGAACTGTTGAATCTTCTCCTGAACACGAAACTCTAAACACGAAACTCTAAACTCAGTATATCCCCTACGGGGAATCGTCATCTTATATATCACTCTTTCTATGGTTATCTATCCCCTACGGGGCATTATTCAATTACGTTATTCCTTTACTGTTGAATCGTTGAATAACTAATGAATTGAAGCATCGCCTTACTCAGGACTCAAAAACTCCACCAACTCCTCAATCCCGAAAACCCCTCAAATTCTCAAATCTTCAAATCCTCAAATTAATCTCAGAACTCAAAACATTCCTATAACTTACATACAATTCCCACACTCAACCTTACCCCACTCCAGTTTACGAACCGTTTTTCATCGTATACTGTAATATAATTTTTAACTTTGTCGAAATAAAGTGGAGTACTGAAACTTATAGCCCCGCCAACATTCAGTTCAATACCGAATCTCTTACTGAACATATAGCGGGCATAAAGTGATGGGTCGGTATAAATGCCTAAAGCATTGAATGTGTTTTTATTTGTCTGAACAAAATCATCATTTTCCGGAGCATTATCATACAAAATAAGTTTATCATTCATATCAACACCGGATCCGATGAATGACAAATTCACATTATAACCAAACTCTATATATTGACGAAAAAAAGAAGCGCCATAAACCCCCCTTTGATAATAATATCCCATATAAATTGCCTGACAATTTATATCAGAATATACATATCCGGAATAGTCTGCCAATGAGGATCTGGAGCCTGTTGACATAAGTCCAGCTGTAATACCCTGGCTGGCTATATTTGATTTATGGCCTAAGCGGATGGAGTAATTAAAATATGGCGGGAAAGACGAAGTTAACTGAAGTGGGATTTCACTATTGTCAATAATCAGTTTCTGAACCTCTTTCAGGTCGGACATTGAGTAAGTGCCAACTCCGGTGGTTACGATTATTTCATATCCCGAATTGGAAGTAGTTGCGACATAGTCATTACCTGTTTTCTGACTCAAAACATGAAAACCTATAGACAAAAAACAAATGAGTATACTGATTTTTTTCATTGATAGTGTGGTATTAAACAAGCTGGAACATTTATTAGTACATCGCATGATCTTTCCAGTAAACAATCATAAATAAACTCCATCCAGCATCGGATGTATTAAATTTTGAACGTGCATATAAATAATAGAACTTTCCCCAGCCCGGTTTTGGTTGAGTATCTTTAAATGAATATCCATCCCCTTTGTAATAAACATTATGATCAACATGGATATAACTATCGATTACCATATAATCTACTTTAAAAGGAATCGATGTCCAGCTTACCAGACAGCTATCCTTGTTTATATCAGTAACCGTTAAACGTGAGAACGAATCATAATTTACAGACAAATCAAAATAGCGGTTGGGACTGACATTTTTGGTAATTTCCAGTCGATATGACGCTGGCCCTCTGAAATAGCTTGAATCTGCAAAAAATAAAGTATCTCCATTTCTACTTGTAAGCTTCATATTTACCTGAGGGAATCTGGTTAAATCTCCCTGCAATGTATTTATATAATGAGAGTTTAAATAATATATTTGAAGTATACTATCGGCGCTAATTCTTTGATGTAAACTATAATCGTGTTTTGTCAAATCAACATACTTCACTTTCCATGTTTTGGTCCCCACGTAGTTTTCTGCCTTCAATAAGTCGGCAATACTTCCCGTACCTGTACTTGCATAAAAATTGATTGTCAGGTCAAGCCAATCGGTTGTATTATTCCAGTCGGGAGTGATCGACAGTGCCCCCGAACTTTTATCCAACAGATAGGATCGACCTTTGAAATTCACTTCTATTGCCGTAAAATCCAGCCCGAAGGTATTCACATCGTAACGAAACGCCGTTTCTCCAAAAATAATTAAAGAGTCCTTATCTTCCGACAATGTAAGCGTTAGCATATGACCTGGCTGAGGCTGTGCTATATCAACTTCACTCAGCTGATTGGTCTCATACAGACATGATGGCAATAAAAGTATAAGTCCCAAAAATGATATTGTCTGATAAAATGTTCTCATATTATTTGATATAAAAATATTCTTCTGTTTTCCGGTCCCAATTCTTTCCACTCTCCCCCTCATTTTGCTACGAGGAATTTGTGCTTATTTGTTTATAAGTGTTCCAAACCTAACAGGTTTTGGAAACCTGTTAGGTTTTATTGGTTGTTTTGTTGTTATATTTTCCTCTAACCTAACAGGTTTTGGAGTCTGATTAAAAAACGGTAGTTGTATTTACCCAGACCTAACAGGTTTTGGAGTCTGATTAAAAAACGGTAGTTGTATTTACCCAGACCTAACAGGTTTTGGAAACCTGTTAGGTCTTATATTTCCGAAACTTGTTAGGTTTTAAATATCCTCTACTGTATCTTCAATCTTCAACTTATTCAGGTTGTGCCAGTATTCAAAATTCGCTATATCGCCAAACAAACTCATCACATAATCGCAAGTCACATTCGTTGATTTAGCCGACACATAGGCCTTATAAGAAGAATATCGATAATTTTTAAAGTCGTCGGTAAACTCATGTTTCACCGGATTCAGATGCACATAAGCAATAAGTTGCATCAGGTATTCGTCGTCCTCAACCCGCTTACGATGTAAATGTTCCTGAAACAGACTTCCGGTGCGATTATACATCTTATTGATTGATTTGGTATACGCATTAAAAAGATTGGAGAAACCCAGATAAGGCTTTTTCTTATATTTATCTTCCAACAAATCCGCGTCTTTTATCCTGACTACCAAATGAAAATGATTTTTCATCAAACAATACGCATAAATTTCAGCCACCGGCATGACATATTTCTGCAACAAAGACAGAAAATACATATAGTTTTTCTCCTCTTTGAAAATATCTTCCTTGTTGTTACCACGATTAAATACGTGATACACTACTCCGGGTTCAAAATAGTCTATTTTCATATTTATTGTTAGTTGATTTTCAAACCTAACAGGTTTCGGAAACCTGTTAGGTTTTATTGATTATCGTATCTAATTCCCTATACAAAC
>CAYMHE010000109.1:0-7793 GCA_964390175.1 uncultured Paludibacter sp. | reverse complement strand
TTGATGGAAGAAATGGGCATGAAAGCGGACTTGCGGGAGATTTTTAGTTTTATGTACATTCAGGAGCTCGAAAACGAACTCACCGAGCATGAATTCGATCATGTCTTTGTTGGTGTATCGGATGACTTGCCGCAACCTCACCCTGAAGAAGTGATGGATTACAAATATGTAAGTTTCGATGCATTGAAGGTAGATGTGGCGCTTCATCCTGAAAATTACACTGCCTGGTTCAAGCTTATTTTCGAAAGAGTAGGCGAAATAATTGGCTGATAAAGAATGTATCAATGTAATCATTATTGAAATTTAAATGGACCTTATCCTGTCGATAAAAAATCATCCAAAGCGGGTAAAATACTTCCTCGCGCTTTTCTACGCAATAGGAGTTATTGCCATCTATATCCCTTTTACAGCCTCCTTCTTCATATCGCTGACGCCGATCACCCTCCTGATGAGTCTTGGGTTGCTTGCGCTCTATAATACTGAGAATGAAACAAAAACATTGCTCATGTTTCTGTTCATTTTTATAGCCGGCTACTTTATCGAAGTAATTGGCGTTAACACCGGATTGATTTTCGGTCATTATAAATACGGTGAAACATTGGGCTACAAAGTTTTTGAGACACCGTTGATGATGGGTTTTAACTGGGTGTTGATGATTTATCTTACGGCTTCGCTCACCGAAAACATAAAAACACCGGTGGCTGTCAAAGTCCTTATGGCTTCGGCACTTATGATTGTTTACGACCTGATTCTTGAACAATTTGCACCGGCCCTGGGAATGTGGACCTGGCAAAATAACGATATCCCTTTACAGAATTATTTTGCATGGTTTGGTGTTTCCCTTGTGTTTCATAGTTTGCTCAAAGCATTTCGTATCAAAACAATAAACAGCTTATCTGTGATTGTCTACCTGTGCCAGATTTTGTTCTTTCTTGCATTGACATTTAAATTTAAAATCTGATTTTACACGCAAATGAGCATGATAAAAGCCCGTCACCAGCTGTTCGTCTACAGCTTTTTCAAAATGTATACACTGGCGAAAATGAAGACCAACTTCAATTCGGTAAAAGTGAATGGTGTGATTGACGTAACCGATCATTCGGTGCTACTGATTGCGAATCACATCGGTTGGTGGGATGGCTTCTGGGCACTCTACCTGAGCATGAAAGTATTCCGCAAAAAATATCACTTTATGATGCTCGAAAAAGAGCTGCGTAAACGTTGGCTGTTCAGCTTGTCGGGAGGATTTTCGATAGCGCAGGGCGCCAAAAGTGTAATTGAGAGCCTGAACTATAGCGCTGAACTATTGAAGGATAAAAACAATTTGGTTTTGATGTTTCCGCAGGGAAAACTTCATTCGATGCACGACGACAATTTCAGGTTTCAAAAAGGAGTAGAACGCATCCTCAGCAAAACGCAAAACACAAAAGTAGTTTTCCTGGCTTCTATCATTGATTACTTCGAACATCCAAAGCCGGATGTACACTTTTACATAAAAGAGCATAATTCAGAGCATCAATCATTTATGGATATTGAAACCGCTTATCGCGAATTTTACAGAAACAGTGTAGAACAGCAAAAACAAATTATTCTATGATATATATCGCCTGTTTTGTGATCGCTTTTGCTGTGTTGCAACTGTTCATTGCATTTGTAAACATGCTCATCAGGCCCAGTCTGAAAAATCAATCATCAGGCTTTGATGCGTTAATTTCGGTAATGATTCCTGCGCGCAACGAGGAAAACAACATTATCAAGCTGCTGACCGACTTGCAACATCAAACTTATAAAAACATTGAAATACTTGTATTTAATGATCAATCGACCGACAGGACAGCTGAGCTTGTAAACGAAATGGCGCTGTACGACAAACGGATACGACTTATAAACTCTGACGGATTGCCCGAAAACTGGTTGGGAAAAAACTTCGCTTGTCATTCTGCAGCGCAACCTGCAAAGGGAGACTTCTTTCTGTTTCTCGATGCCGATGTAAGACTAAACGAAAACGCTGTAAGCCGTAGCATTGCCTACATGCGTGAAAGCAAAGTAAGTTTAATGTCGGTTTTTCCAAAACAAACAATGCTCAGCTATGGAGAAAAACGGGTGGTGCCGCTGATGAATTACATTTTACTTACTTTACTGCCTTTGTTTTTGGTACGTTTTTCAAAAACGCCATCACTTTCAGCGGCCAACGGTCAGTTTATGCTTTTCGAAGCCGAAGCCTACAAACAAATTAAGCCACATGCAGTATTGAAAGCCGAAAAAGTAGAAGACATCCGCATTGCCCGATTGTTTAAAAAGCTGAACCTCTCAATTGCTTGTCTCACCGGTTCGAACGATATCAACTGCCGTATGTATCATGGTTATCAGGAATCATTGAATGGATTTTCGAAGAATGTTACAATGTTTTTCGGAAATTCATATGTTTTAGCACTGCTGTTTTGGCTGATAACAACATGGGGATTTATTCCTGTATTAACAGCACTTCCGGCGCTTTGGTTTTGGTTACTTACCCTTATCGTTCTGCTTACACGGGTTTTTGTGTCGGTAGCAAGCCGTCAGCAAATAGTAAGCAACCTGATTTTAATCATTCCGCAGCAGTTGAATTTAGGAATCATCATCTTCAAATCGCTTCAATATAAAATTCGGGGAAATTACGAATGGAAAGGTCGAAAAATTTAACACAACAATACAATCACATACTATAAACAATTTACGCATGAAAACAGTATTAATTGCAGGTGCAGGCTTGGGTGGATTAACCACTGCTTTACGATTAGCAAAAAAAGGATATAAAGTTGAAATGCTCGAACGAAACCATCAGGCAGGTGGCCGGTTGAATCAAATCAAAAAAGATGGATTCACTTTCGACACAGGGCCAAGCTTTTTCAGTATGTCGTACGAATTCAGACAATTTGCCGAAGAGTGTGGCATTGAAATACCTTTTAAGTTCGTGGAGCTCGACCCTTTGTATACGGTCAATTTCAGTGGCAATCCGAAGACTTTCTTTCTTTACAAAGACCTCGATCGGCTTGCCGCCCAGTTTGCAGAAGAGGAACCTGATTTCAAAGAAAAAATGACGCGTTATCTGAGAAAATCGGGCGCGCTTTTCAACGACACTGTGGACATAGTCATTAAATCCAACTTCGATTCGGTATTGGGTTATCTTATGTCGCTGGCACGCGTTAATCCGGCGCATATCCCGCAGCTTTTCCAGACTTTCTGGCAACATGTGCACAGGCATTTCGACTCGAAAGAAGCTCAGCAAATTGTTTCGTTAATTGCATTTTTCCTGGGTCGCACTCCTTTCGACACATCGGCCATTTATGCATTGCTTTCGCACATCGAATTCGATCACGACGGCTATTACAATGTGGAAGGTGGCATGTATCGTATTGTGGAAGGTTTGGTAAGTGAGCTGAACAAAGCCGGAGTTATAATTCATTACAACACTGAAGTAAACGACTATACAAGCAAAGGCAACAAAATCACTTCGCTTATCGATAGCACAGGCAAACAATGGACAGCCGATGCGATATTGATCAATGCCGATGCCGCCACATTCAGAGGCCGGGTGCTCAAACGCGAAAAATACTCCGAAGAACGGTTGCGTAAAATGAGCTGGACAATGGGTTACCTAACCTTTTACCTTGGAGTGAAAACAAAATTGCCTCAGGTAAATCATCACAATTATTACCTGGGAAACAATTTTGCAGAATATGCAAACAACGTAGAACAACAACCCGATTCGCTCGAAAAGCCCTATTATTATGTAAATGTGGTGTCGAAACACAATCCGCAATGCGCTCCCGAAGGTTGCGAAAGTTTGTTCTTCGTATGTCCCGTACCCAATCTGCTTTATAAGCCCGATTGGAGCGACGGTGATAAAATAGTGGACAGCATTATCGACGACTTCGGTAAACGCATCCAGCAGGACATTCGTCCCGAAATTATTTCGCGTACGGTTTTCACACCCGTAGAATGGGAGAAAAGATTTAACTTGTACATGGGCAGCGGACTGGGACTATCGCACAACCTGATGCAAATCGGCGCTTTCCGCCCTTCGAACAAAGACGAAAAGTTCAACAATCTTTTCTATGTAGGCGCCTCCACAGTTCCCGGGGCTGGCCTGCCAATGGCCGTTATCAGTTCCAAGCTGGCTTTCGAAAGAATTTTTAAATATCTTGGTGAATAATATTCAAGAAAAACGAGGTTGAATCACTTCAACCTCGTTCTAACCATTAAATCAACATCTAACCTAATCCACCTCAAAAGCTTAGTAGTAAGACCAACATTTTCTTTCAAAATGTAAATTAGTTTTTTTCTTCAATAAAAACACTAATACTAAACCTTTTTCTTTGTGCACATGAGCCAAATAACAAACACCGTCTTCCGGAATCAGTTGACTTATGTTGCTTTCTTTTTATTTCAAAAGCTTAGTTTGAAATAATTCATCATTTATTCTTGCTTTCAAAATATAGATACCGTTTCCTAAATTAGACGTATTAATAGTCGAAACTTTCATACCGTTGGAAACTCTGACACCCTGTATATTATAAAGTTCATAGCTATCTACTTCCTTACTCAAAATAAATGCATTAGTAGTTGAGTATACAGACAGATGATCAACGTTCTGGTTACCAAACCCTGAAGTGGTGGCATGTAATTTTATATTATCAATAAAATAATTACCTTTATTTGTATTTACTCCAAGATCAAGCACAAATGAATTTCCTCCGGCCAATGCGCTCAGTGGATAGCTTCTGGTTTCCCAGGCATTAGTAACACCCTGGCTCTGAACATCAATCACTTTTGTATCGTCCACATAAATTTCCATGTTTTTCCATAAATTGTCTGTTTCAGCAATGTCGTTCAGAAAAATATCAAAAGACAAACTTTCATAATTTGCAAGCACTTTTCCTGCAGGCAAAACAACAGTTTGTTTCAGACATGAATTCCAATTGGTAGCTAAAATCTGAACCACCTTATTAGCAGCATCAGTAGGACTTGCTTTCACTGTAGCAGTGGCGTCAGTAGCACCCCAGCGTTTCATAGCTAACACTTCGTCAATTGCATTCGATTCAAAATCATTTACTACTAAAACACTACTTGCAGTAGGTGCAAGCACTAATTCAACATCATCAATCAGATATTCAGTATTTGATTTCGTTAATTTAAGAACCAAATTACCAGCGGGAACTGGCGTTAAAAGAGTACTTGAAAATGGAAATTCAATTGTTTTCCAAACACCAATTTCAGCAGCACCCCAAAGACCAGTCCAGTCCAATGTTCCGATTTTTTCGGTATCGCCAGCTGTAGAACTGTTAGGAGAAGAGAAAATTTCTAAAGAAGGATAATTGGTATCAGTACCACCAATGATTAGGTATTTTACACGAATTTTAGAGTAAAGTGTTTCTGCACCTGCCGGAACCGCAATATTGCTGAAAAAGACAGGTAAATAACCTGTATTATTCACATGTAACACTTTGGCGGAAGGATTTCCTGTGAGATAAGTATTGGCTTGAACATCGACTGAACCACCGCCCCACATAGCTGTGGCTCCTCCGGTTGAACCGATCTCGGCATCTTCGAAGGTGATTTTAACTGCTTGTTGTGCACTCACTCCAAGACTTAAACAAAATAAGGCAAAAAAAAGTAAAGATTTTCTCATGATTTAAACAATTAAATAGTTAATAATATTTTGTTTGTATTTCTGTTAAGAAATGTGGTCAAATATAGTTTAACTTTTTAACTGCGGTATTATTCCCACGTAACATAAAGTTGTAAAATAGTTACAAAATAAGACTATTTTTTGTTATAAAATTTATATTTAGTAACATCCTCCTGTAAACCAATGAACATGTGCTGAATATGATGATCTGGCAAAAAAAAACTATAAGGATAAAAATCCTTGTAGTTTTTTCTTATTTGCACAATGCCTGTATCGGCAAAATGTTAGATCTGAACAACTAAATATTTAGATACGCTCCAGAATTTCGATGGATTTGTAATTTCGATAGTTATTGTCTTATCGTCATTTTTTATCAGATTATAACTACTCTGAGGATGCGACGACATAATTTTAATACGCTCGCTATTGGTTGGGATTGTCGAAACGCTTCTTAGATCAGCTTGAGTAAAAGCCGAATTATCAAATTCATTTGTCAACGATTTTTTGGTTTGGAAAAGTCCGCTTGTCGAAATCACCTTTGCTGCTTTCAGTTCTTTCGAAGTGGCAACAACATACCATACAGTATTAATATTTGTTTCCTGCATTTTCAGTGTATTCTTTTGTTGTTCCAGTACACTTTGCTGTTCCGCAATATTTCTGCTCTGATCACTTACTGTTGTCGAAAGCTCATTGATAGTGATGTTTTTCTGATTCAGCTCACTTTGCAGGGTTTGAATCTGAGCATCTTTTTCATCCATTTGAGCCTGAAGGCGTTTAATTGTAGCAGAGAGTACATTGTTCGCTTTTCCGTTTTTGGCAGCCAACTGGCGTAGTTCAGCAATTTTTGCTTTGTTTTTCTCAATGCCTTCTTTTATAGCAGTCATTTGAGCTGCAATCACTGCTCTTTTGTTTATTTTAGCACCTTCAACACCTTTGAGATTCACCTTCATTTCACTTTCCTGCTGATTTATTTCAGCGAATCCCTGCTCAATATCATTCAATATATCAAGCGTTTGATTATAGCTTGAATCTAAAGCCATGTTCACCTGTGCCAACGAGTCGCGTTCAGCTACAGCAGCTTTGTATTTTCCTGAGTTTTCAACACACGATGAAGTAATCAATGCGAGTGCCGTAATCATTGTAAAAAATTTAATTGTTTTCATTTTTTCTGAATTTAGTGGTTTTTGCTGCTGAATACAAACAATAGTCATGCCATAATTTATAAATTACAAATGTACTCTCGAAAAAACTGCTTTTTAAACAAATAAAACAGCAGCAAGAAGCTATGAATAAAAGCTGTTTCAACCAGCATCGGAGCAATAACTGCTCCGATGCTGTGTATTTATAATCAACTTATTATCAAAACAAAAAAAATGATTGCAAAAAGTTTTAATTACAAAGTCACACCAGTTTTGAATATTGCTATCTCACGATAGTTTTTCTTTTCGTTGTTGACAAGCTCACCACTGGCAACACTGATGATATAGTCGATAAAACGCTCTTTCACCTGTTCGATAGATTCGTTTTCAACAATAGTTCCTGCGTTGAAATCGATCCACGAACCTTTGCGGTTATAAAGTGCTGTGTTTGTCGAAATCTTCATGGTAGGTACAAAACTACCGAATGGAGTACCACGTCCTGTGGTAAACAACACTATATGACAGCCACTTGCACCCAATGCCGTAGATGCAACAAGGTCGTTGCCCGGTGCGCTAAGCAGGTTCAAACCTTTGGTTCTGATACGTTCGCCATAAAGCAACACATCCTGCACAAGGGCTTTGCCACACTTCTGCGTACAACCCAACGATTTTTCTTCCAAAGTAGAAATACCACCGGCTTTGTTGCCCGGCGATGGATTTTCGTACACCGGCTGATTGTTGCGCATAAAGTAATCCTTAAAGTCGTTGATAAGGAAAACCGTTTTGTCGAACATATTGCGGTTCACGCAACGGTTCATCAAAATAGTTTCGGCACCAAACATTTCGGGCACTTCGGTCAGCACTGTGCTACCGCCCTGAGCAATCAGAAAATCGGAGAATACGCCCAACAACGGATTAGCTGTAATACCTGAGAAACCGTCGGAACCTCCACATTTCAATCCTATTTTAAGCTCGGAAAGTGG